>NVXL01000076.1 GCA_002746115.1 Alteromonadaceae bacterium | reverse complement strand
AGATTGTGGTAACGATAAAACCATTACCGATGTGCTAAATAGCCATCGATCATGGCGCAAACAGTTGCATGACAAAGTGAGTTTGTCTTTCTCCGCCAGAGGCGTCAAAAGGTTTTGATGCCGGAGTATATCGCTGTTTTCTTACATCGCATCAACCAGATAATCCAGGTGTGGTAAAATTTCTAATTTCCCCTGAGGCCGATAATGTAAACTTACGGTTGAGTTATTTTGACAAGGAATTCGATGGCTTTGATCTTTGTGATCGTATTGTCTCTGTCATTGACCAGATACTCGCCGGTAGAAATGGCCTAGCAGAACTAGATTGGTTAATAGGAAATGAAAGAGTTAACCAACTTGAAACCTGGCAAGGACAGTCAGCGGATATTGCAGAAGAAACCGTTGTCCATGTTATTGAAAGGAATGTAAAACAATTTCAAGCGAATGTCGCTGTACGATGCGGCGATAAGTCCTTGTCTTACGCGGAGTTTGGCAGAAAAAGTAATCAGGTTGCAAGATTGCTTGCCAGCAAAGGCGTGGATGCTGGTGATCGTGTGGCGGTGTGTGTTGACCGATCCGTTGAATTACCTGTAATTGTCTTAGCAGTATTAAAACTGGGTGCTATATACGTGCCGATGGATCCTACTTATCCAGCAGATCGTTTGTCTTATATAGCCAGTGACAGCAAAGCTAAGTTGCTTATCACCGAAGGTTGTGTGCTGGAAAAGTTAAGCGGAGATGATGCTTTACATGCTTCGTATGATGTTGTATTACGAGAGAACCTTATAGAAAGTAGTGAAGCACTAGATGCTTCACCTTTGACAATTACCGTTGTCACAGATGACCCAATTTATGTTATCTATACCTCAGGCTCCACCGGGTTACCAAAAGGTGCTGAGCTTTATCACAAGGGTGAGATTAATCTTCTTAATTGGTATGTAGAATCATTACAGTTGTCTGAGCATGATGCGCTATTAATGGTTAGCGCCATTGGTTTTGATTTAACTCAGAAAAATTTGTTTGCAGCTTTTGTGGTTGGTGGAACATTAGTGCTTCCTGATGTGGAAGAATATGATCCAGACTATGTTGCTAATCTTATCGTTGATCAATCCGTCACTGTTGTAAATTGCGCTCCCAGTGCATTTTATCCAATTGCTGCACTAACCCAGCACCCAGGCTATCCCTTTGTTTCGTTGCGACACCTTGTGCTGGGTGGAGAACCCATTCGGTCAGAATCGTTGATTGACTGGCTATCTGATGCAAATACTCAATGCGTGTTAACCAATAGTTACGGGCCAACGGAGTGTACGGATGTTGTCGCCTATCATCAATTTTCCAACGGTATCACGGGAGGCCAGGAACTGCCGATTGGTAAGGCTGTCAATAATACGCAATTGTATGTGGTCAATAAACATGGCGACTTAATGCCGAATGGCGCTGAAGGGGAGCTTTGTGTTGCGGGCATTGGCGTAGGCAATGGCTATCTCAACAAGCCAGATCTGACAGACCAAGTATTTGGCAAAAATCCATTTGGCGAGGGCCAGCTGTACCATACCGGTGACTTGGTTCGTTATATCGCTAAT
Organism: Alteromonadaceae bacterium; assembly: GCA_002746115.1. Lineage (GTDB taxonomy): Bacteria > Pseudomonadota > Gammaproteobacteria > Pseudomonadales > Cellvibrionaceae. The sequence continues at coordinate 21,628 of NVXL01000076.1, read as the reverse complement.
GGTGAAAATGCAGGAGAATTGGTCTACGTAGGGCGCAAGGATTTCCAGGTTAAACTGCGTGGGTTACGTATTGAACCAGGTGAAATTGATAACCTAGTTACGTCGAATGAAGGCATTGAAGATTGTTTAACGCTGGTACGTGATGATCTGCTTGTTTCTTATATAACAAGTACCAAATCAGTGGATACTGTAGTACTAAGGAATTCACTAAAATCGCAGCTTCCCGATTTCATGGTGCCGAGCGCGATTGTATTGCTGCCAGCCTGGCCCTTAACACCCAATGGAAAAATAGATCGAAAAGCACTGCCAAAACCTGATTTAAGCAGAACCTCTGATTTCCTTTCTCCTCGTAATAAAAGCGAGGAGGAGATTGCTAATATTTGGAGTCAGGTGTTAGGTGTTGCAAACGTTAGTGTTAATGCAGACTTCTTTAGCATTGGCGGGCACTCTTTACTGGCAACCCAAGTAATTGCAAGAGTTCGCCAAGCATTTGGCATCGAACTTTCCGTTCGTGCATTGTTTGAGAATCCCACCATAGAATCCTTAGTTGCCATAATAGAGGTAGCTGCAGCATCGGGCCAAATTATTACCGCACCACCTATTAAAAAATTAGAGACGCCAAATAGAGATGTTTTGTCTTTTGCCCAGCACAGACTGTGGTTTATTGACCAGCTCAATGAAGGTAGTAGTGAATACAATATGCCGGCGGCTATGCGCCTCAAAGGTCCATTAAATATAGCAATGCTGGATGATGTGTTTACCGAGATAGTACGTAGACATGAAATATTACGAACGAATTTTGGTGCGGAAGAGGGGACGCCGAAACTGATAGTGCATGAGCCTTCGGTTTGGGCAGCCGAGATTGTAGATATTACCACTATACAGCGGACACAACAGGAAGCAGAAGTTGCTCGTTTAGTTGACGAAGATGCAAACCGAACATTTAGTCTAGCTAATGACCCGCTGTTTGCTAGTAAATTGATTAAGCTCGCAGATGAAGATCATGTATTGTTACTCAATATGCATCATATTATATCCGACGGTTGGTCTATCGGAATACTGGTACAAGAAATAAAAGTACTTTATGAGGCATTTAAAGATGGTAGTCCCTCACCGCTAGCAGAGTTAGCTATTCAATACTCTGATTTTTCTGTATGGCAACGTGATTGGCTACAAGGCAAGGCGCTAGAGAATCTACAAAAGTACTGGCTTGAAACATTGGGCGACGCCCCTGATGTATTACGTATTCCAACGGACAGACCTCGCCCCAAAAATCAGACCTTCAATGGTGCACATTATCCAGTTTCACTGGGTGAAGATGTCACAGAAAAATTAAATGGTTTTTGTGAAGAGCATGACTTAACACCGTTTATGGTGTTGATGGGCTGCTTTCAGGTGCTGTTAGCACGTTATTGTGATCAAAGTGACATCTGTGTCGGTATCCCTATCGCAGGGAGAAATCGAACCGAAGTGGAAGGGCTAATTGGCTTCTTTATCAATGGTTTGGTTATTCGCACTAAACTCGATGGTAATCCTACTATTTCGGATTACCTGTCACGGGTTAAAGAAGCGTCCTTAGGCGCTTATTCCCATCAGGATATGCCGGCAGATTTACTTGCCGATGCAATGAAGTTGGATCGTAGTGCTGAGCATGCACCGGGCGCCCAGGTGGGATTCGCATTGCAAAATACGCCACAAGAATCTGTTGGAGCCACTGTTGCTGATATTGAATTAACCCCCATTCTACGTGAGCATAAATCCTCGAAGTATGAGTTCTCTTTAATACTGCAAGAAAGCGACAGTGATTTATCTAGTAGCTTAAGTGATGATGCCGGTAGCAATATCGGTGGAGTCGTTGAATACAATACGGACCTTTTTGATGAATCAACTATCGAACAAATGATGGTTCATTATTCTCGTATTTTGGATCAAATGATCTCAACTCCAGCAAACTATTTGGATAGCCTCACTATTATCGTAGAGGAGGAACTTTATTCGCTGCTCGATGTAGACCCTGATCTTTTTGAATTAAAACCCGTATCTCCCATGCAACGAGACATGTACCTCGATAGCTTAATGGAACCCGATACGCTAAAGAATAGTATTGGCTACTATTCTGTGATAAAAAGCGAGTTTGATATAGCGATGTGGCAGCAGGCTATTCAAAGGACGGTCGATGAACAACCATTATTTCGTTGTTCAATGATTAACTGTGATGTTCCCTATGCCGATGTTGTCTATCATAAAATTGAAAAGCAACGTTCGATAGAAATTGAATATGATGATATTTCTGATCAGATCACTGATGACGCTAAAGCGGTCGATCTTGCCCATGAATTTGTTTGGCAACCTTACGATCTTTTTCACGGTTCGTTGGCCGGTTATTTAGTTCGTAAACTTAATGATGGTCGATTTCTTATTGCATTCCGTATGAATCATTTGGTTGCTGATGGCGTAAGTCTAGTGTTGCATGGAATGCATAGCATAAAGGTGCTAGAGGCTATAACAGAAAATCGAGAGCCTCCCTCTATTAAATCAATATATGAGCAGCATGTTAGTAAAAATCGCGCTGCGGTAGATACACCAGAAACACTTGCTTATTGGAAAGAAAAAGGAAAGAACGTTGATGCTCTCGATTTTGCGATTCCACCTCATCTATATGACCAAAATGCAACGCCAACACGCGTAGAGAAACGCCTTCGGTTTTCTGACGAACATTGGGCCAATGTGCAGCGCTATTGCACAGAAAATAGAATAAGCCCCTCCTTGTATTTTAAGGCAATTTATATCTTGCTTATAAACACCTATTGCCGAAGCGAATCAGATTTCCATATTTCTGAGGTTCTGTCCGGACGGAAAGGTTTTCATAAAATGACCTTTGGTAATTATTTTCAAATTATGCCAATGGTTATTCCTCAAGATCTATTTAGGGGCGATTCAGGGATGGACGCCCTGTATAAACATATTCGAGGATATGTAAAAAGTATTAAAGGCGTGGAGAATATTTCACTGCTTGCGCAGCGTCATTTGCTACCTCAGGGGCGGTTTCAATTTCTATTTAACTATTACAATTTCATTCCGGAAGTTTCGTTGTTTGATCAGCCTGTTACGGTAAAAGCATGTCCTCAAGTACAAGATGGACCGATTCAGTTTGTTGCCATCGAACAAGTGGGTTACATGGAGCTTATGTTGGTCTATATGAGTAACCATTTTGCAGATTTGCGCTTCTTAGAGCGCTTTGAGCAAATCAGCCAAGAGATTATTGCTGGTAATGAATCAATCAGCCAATTGGAATGTGTGCTTCCCGATGAGAAGAAGAAGCAGCTGGAGCAGTGGGTCGGTGATTCAGTGCCTGCGCCGCAGGTTGATTCGATAGTTGACTTAATTGAAAAACAGACCAAAACACTACCGGATGCCGTGGCTATTCAATATGGTGAAGAGACGATAAGCTATAAGAAACTAAGTGAGCGTAGCAATCAATTCGCTCATTACCTAAGGTCACAGGGAGTAATAACTGGTAATAGAATTGCAATATGTATGGACCGTTCCATCGACATGATGGTGTCGGTATTGGGTGCATTAAAATCCGGTGCAACGTACATTCCTATGGATTCGAATTATCCGTCAGAACGACTAAGTTACATGTTAGAGGATTCCAGCGCGAAGATGCTAGTAACACAGCAATGCGTTGTTGATCGGTTAAGCTCAGAGGGCATTGATCTTACTCAAAGACCGATGTTTATGGTTGATGGTGATATAAAGAGTCAGCTCGATAATCACCCGTTAGAACTCCCCAATACATTACCTAAACCAGATGATCTAATTTATATAATTTACACATCAGGTTCAACGGGTCAGCCTAAGGGTGCTGCGGTATATCATAGTGGAGCGTTGAATCTACTCGGCTGGTATATAGACCAATTAGGGTTAACTTCCAGTGATCGTATTATGCTGGCTAGTGCATTTGGATTTGATCTGACTCAGAAGAACCTATTCGCCAGCTTAATCACCGGCGGTAGCTTGGTGATCCCAAAAATGGATCATTATGATGTTGATGTGTTAGCGAATACCATCAATGAGCATAATGTGACGGTAGTTAATTGCGCACCTAGTGCTTTCTATCCCTTAGTAGAGGACGAGACAAAGCTCGGGTATCCGTATACCTCCTTAAGATATTTGGTATTAGGAGGGGAACCTATATGTTTAGCATCTATGTCTACGTGGTTGGATAATACTGCTATAGATTGCCGTGTCATTAATAGCTACGGCCCGACGGAATGTACGGATGTGGTTGCCTGTCACGTGGTAGACGCTAGTGATAGAGACAATAATGTATCTCCCATAGGTAAACCGATTCAAAATACACAAATAGTTATCATCGACGAACAGGGAAAATTGGTACCGGAAGGTATTGTTGGTGAACTCTGTGTAGCAGGTATTGGTGTGGGTCAAGGTTATCTAGGTAAACCTGAACTTACCGATACAGTGTTTACAGTAAACTCATATGCTAAGAGAGCAACCGATCAGACACCTTCTCAGACGCATTCTCAGACGCATTCTCAGACATTGTATCGAACAGGTGATCTCGTTCGATATTGTCCCAACGGCGACATTGAGTACGTCGGTAGAAAAGATTTTCAGGTAAAGCTACGCGGGTTACGTATAGAGCTTGGAGAGATTGAATCTGCACTCAGTAAACAGGGTGCCGTAGAAAATAGCCTCACCCTGGTAAAAAATGACCAACTTGTTTCCTACGTAATTACACACGGTGATTTCAATGAAGGTCAATGTAGGAATAGCCTTAGAAATTATTTGCCGGAGTACATGATACCTTCCGTGGTTATCGCGTTAGAAGAATGGCCTTTAACACCAAATGGCAAGGTAGACCGACTAGCGTTGCCTTCACCCGATGAGAATGCTGGCGTTGAATATGTCGCCCCAAGAAATGAAACCGAAGAAAAGTTGGCTCGTATCTGGGGTGAAGTGCTGAGCGTCGAACAAGTGGGAGTGTATGATAACTTCTTCGATCTTGGCGGCCATTCATTGTTGGCTGCACGGGTTGTTTCAAAATTCAGATCGGAATTTAAAGTAGATGTCCCTCTAAGAGCTTTGTTTGAACTGCATACTATTGCCGAGATAGCCGAGTATTTGGATGCTCTTGTGTGGGCGGCGAGTAACGCAGCAGGGGCGAGTAACAGCCCGGAGGATGAGAATAGAGAGGAAGGCATGCTTTAATTTTATATCTACAATCGGTGTATGAGGACGAAGGAATAAATTTGTTTAAGTTGAAAGGATCAATAGTTTTTAACGTACACTGGATGGCGTTCGTTTGGGCTCTGCTTTTTATAGGGACAAGTGAACCAGCACGCGGAGATATTTATCGGTGGGTTGATGATAAAGGTCGCATTCATTTTGGTGATAAGGACAATTCAAAAAGGAATAGTAAAAAGGCTTCAGAAAAAATCGAATTAAGGATGACACCTTCTAATTGGCAGCGGTTTGACATCAAAGTTACCAGCATTGACGTGAGACTTACAGACCTGGAAACTCAACAAATCATATCAGATGTCAATAATGTCTATGAGTTCTTTGATAGCGTAATGTACTTCGATTTTTTTCGAACGGTGCCGGTGAATATTACGATTGTTAAAAATAAGAAAAAATACGGCGAATACCTTCAAAAAACAATAGGTAAAAATTTGCCGTCTAGAGGTATGTATATTTCTAAGAATCATGAAATCGTGTTGTATATGAGAAAAAATAGAAAGGGGACCTTGGCAACCATAAAACATGAGACTTCTCACGCTATTATTGATTCAATTGCCCCCAATACACCTGCTTGGCTAAATGAAGGTTTAGCGGAACAAATGGAGACATTGGAACGAGAGGATATGAGGTTAGTTACTCACCAACATAAAGAAAATAGGTCAATCATAAACAGGGTAACCATGTTACCTCTGCGAGAAATGCTAGATCTTAAAAGTAGAAAATGGCGCGATAAACTTGCGACAACTGATACCTATTTACAAGCTCAGGCAGGAGAATTTGTGTTTTTCTTGTTAGCGACAACTCCTAGAAAAAGCTTTGTTACTAGTATGCTGCAAGAATACAAACGTGGGAGTCGCATGCGCAGTTTATACTTGGTGCGAGATAACTATATTGGTGATGTAGGAGGGATGGAGGTTGAGTGGGTGATGTGGTTAAAGCGCAATAACACTACCGTAGTTAGATTCTAACAAGTGTTTGCCAACATCATGTTATCTATAGTAAATTGGATAAATGTCAGGGCGGGGATGACTATATACAGAGGATCTACCCTCCTTGTAATAGCGAGGTTAAAGTCGATATGGCTTACTAAACGAAAACGGATATTGAAAATTGAATAGTGAAATTACAATTGCTCGCCCCCTTGGAAATTATGAGCGGTATTGGCATTTCCTCCACCAAAGAAGAGGGTTTATAAGTGTCACGGCAATGCAGCTTGACGGGGAAGCCTTGACACCATCTATTCTTAGAGAAGCGTTAAATATTACCCAACAATCTACCCCTATATTACAGGCGCATATATCCAATACCAATAAACCAAGTTTAGTTTTTAATGAAACATCATTAATACCTTTTCAGGTTGTTGACAGAATTAGCCAAGATCAATGGATAGAACACACAGACATCGAGCTGCATCAGCCTTTGCCAATCAATAGTGCTCCTCGTGTGCGAGCTAAATTATTATATTCTCCAAAATCAAATGTATCCGAGTTAATCTTCACTGCTGACCATACTGTTGTGGATGGTGAGGTCGCAATAAGAATTCTCCATGATATCCTTACTTGTAGCCAGAAATTGATTGATCTCCAGACGGTGACGCCGCCTAATAACGAATTCTCGATAGCCCCCATTGAAGAGTTAATGCCTCCAGAACTAGTTGTCACAGCCAAATCATCCAAAAAAAAACCACCTCGAGCCTCACAGATACCCGTTCAGGTTGCCTGCTCAAATCCTAAGAATCGAAGAACGAAAATAATCCATAGAAAAATCGACAATAAAAAACTGAAAGCCTTTCGTTTGTCTTGTAGAAAACAAAAAGTCGCACCTCACGCGACTATTTGTGCGGCGGCAGCAATGGCATCAAGAGTTTTTGTAGCCACCCCTACATCAGTTACCTGCGCATCTAATGTTTCACTAAAAAAATATTGTCGAACCAATGGCCCGCAATTATCTCTAAGTTGCTTTGCGTCGATCGCTCCGATCACCGTTCCACTATCTAATCAGTGCTCTATTTTTGATGTGTCTCGCGCATATAGAAGTGATCTAAATGATTTCATAAGTAGTAAATCACCTATAAGTATTGCATTTCAACAATTCACACCTCTTCATAAGTTTGCTGTTGGTTATCTGCTGCCAAGACTCAATAGCGGAAGACTCGGCGGGATTACCGTTTCTAACTTAGGTAAAACAAGACTGAAAAGAGATTATGGATCATTTTACCTAAATAATATTATTCTAAGTTCGTCGATTGATTTTATTGGTGCAATGATCGAATTGGTACTCGGTGAAATAGAGGGTTCTCTCTATTTGACATTTTCTTACGTTGAACCATTAATTGATAGGCAGAGCATGGAAAAATACGTTGATGAGTTTACGAGAATTATTGACGATTCAATCATTATCTAATTGTATTTAGTAAAAATTAATACGATCTCGACCTATTTGAAATGGATGAGATTCTTATTAGATAGCAATTTAAAGAGACTTTTAGCCAGTTTACTTTTCCTTGATGTTTTGATTTGTGATCTCAATTATCTACTTTTTAAGTCGAGTATGTTAGATTGAATGATCCTTGTTCAGGTTGGGTGTTGATATTATTGTGTGTCCTGGTTAATAGGTGTACAGTAAAACAATTTTAAAATACAGAGGTTTCGATTGTGGCTGTTTTGGTATTTGATTGGCAGCCTTTACGGTTTTGATTATTGATTATATAACAAGGGTAGAAGGGAGATATAATGAAAGTGTTTGTTGTACCTGTCGGAAGCGTTGGAGATGTGCATCCTTTTATTGGGTTAGGGAAGGCGCTTAAAAAACGAGGCTATGATGTCGAAGTCCTTGCGAGTAGTTATTTCGAAGATATAATTGTTGCGGCCGGACTGCCTTTTGTTTCTACAGAAACTAGTGCAGATACCGTTGTTGTTCTGGAGAACGAGGATCTGTGGCATCCATCAAAAGGGGTGCCTTTGGTAGCAGAGGCCATCTACAAGCCACAAATGATCAATGGATACAATTATATTAAGGAAAACTATGAACCTGGGAATACCATCTTATTAGGGCCTGGTTGGGCTTTTGGTTGCCGCTTGGCACAAGAAACACTTGGTATTCCCTATCTTACGGTTAATGTTGCCCCGTCACAATTTAGATCCAGCATTAAACCGCCTAAATTTGGTGGTTTGTGGATGCCCGATTGGTTACCCATAAAAGTTAAAGATTTTATGTGGTGGATGGTTGATTTGTTGGTTATAGATAAAGCCTTAATGCCTATGTTAAATTCCTTTAGAAAGGAGTTGGGGTTACTACCGGTGAATCGTATATTTCATACCTGGATGAACTCCCCGGACGGCGTTATTGGGCTTTTTCCTGATTGGTTTGGTGCGCCACAGGTAGATTGGCCTCAACCGAATACATTAACGGGATTTCCTCTATATGACGAATCGGGTGAAAGGGACTCAGATTCAAGGTTGGAAGCTTTTCTTTCCGAGGGGGAGCCTCCTTTAGTTTTTACACCTGGTTCTGCCATGAAACATTGCAAGAGTTTTTTTGCTACATCTGTTGATGTTTGCGAATCTCTGGGTAAACGAGGGATTTTTCTTACGACGCATGAAGAACAGATACCCAAAAGACTCCCGAAAGATATACTCCATTTTAACTTTGTACCGCTTAGTTTGGTACTACCAAGAAGTGCCGCTATGATTTACCACGGAGGTGTAGGGACTTGTTCACAAGCTCTGCTAGCGGGTGTGCCGCAATTAGTAATGCCTATGGCGTTTGACCAGCATGACCATGCTTTTCAAATAGAGAAAATGGGAGTTGGACTGAGCGTAAAGCCTGAAAAATATACCTGCGATGAAGTGACAAATAAAATAACTGAATTGCTAGGCTCTAGCGAAATTAAAAGTAATTGTATGAAATACGCAGAATTGGTGAAAAAACATCAACCCTTGGAACTGGTGTGTTCGTCCATTGATGCTTTAGCGAAAAAACTGGCGTAATTTTATGGATTATCGTGATCTTCACTTGCCGCAGGAAAATATCGATAAACCCTTATTGGGGCAACTAAGCGGGATAAAGCCAAAACCAATATTTATTGTTGGTTTACACCGTTCTGGAACCACGATTCTATACAAGTTGATTTCAGAGATGATAGGTATCCCAGCATTGGATGTCTATCATATTTTGTATTATGAGCGCCTACTGAATGATTTTAAGTGCGATGAATCAGGTAGCAATCGTAAGAAACTAGATGATTTCTTTTTCGCTAATGGCATGGCCACGCGAGTTATGGATAATATCTCTTTGTCATCTACCACCGTGGAAGAATATGGCTGGTTATTGAAAAAACATGCTGGAGACATGAAATTAACCCATAGGACCGCCAATTTCTTTTCTGAATTGTGCGCTAAGTTACAGCTAATAAACAACCCAGCTGGACCAGTTCTATTTAAGAATCCCTGGGATACACGAAACGTTAAGGAAATTAGCCAGCTATATCCCGATGCTAAATTCATTTATATAAAAAGAAATCCATTAGCTATATTGAATTCACAATATTCCAATGCCATTCATTACGGTAAAGAAATTGACCCATTTTTAGATCTTCTAATTAAAGATATATGGTCTGGAAAAGCTATCATTGGGTCTCAACGCCTAATGTATCGGTTGACGGGTGAAAAACGATATAAAAAAATAATGTTGTCTTTACTTAAAAAGGATGTGGCAGTGGAAATGGGGTATTATCAATTTGGCTACGACGAAATTTCAGCTGATAGGAAAATACAAATTTCCTATGAGGATTTTGTGGATTCACCTAAATACATTATTAAAAAAATAGCAGAGTTCCTGGAGTTAAATATCGTTGGTGATTTAGAATCTGTGGAGATGACTCCTAGAAAACAAACCAACAAACCTGAAGTCGAAGCGGTAAGTGCAAAATTGTCAAATTTGATTGCAAAGTTAGCTTCAAACCGATAATAGCAGGAGAATATTATGTCACGTGTTACTCGAATTAAGGCGTTTTTAGACTATATGTTTCCCCTTAGTCTATACGTGCCAGGAGGTGTAGCGACTTTTTTTGCAGGCTACCTCGCAACTTATGCCATTGCCGGTGTCGAAAATATACAAATAACGCTAGCAGCCGGGATCGGAGCGGTATCTACCGTGCTATTTATGTTGCTTATGCGCTTATACGATGAGCTTAAAGATGTTGAAACTGATTTGCGTTTAGGTAAGGCTGGCGATCCTCGCTTTAAGGATCGACCAATTGTAACGGGTGCCGTACTAAAGGAAGATATCGTTTTCTTACGATGGCTTGTAACGGGAATACTTGTTTTTATAAACTTGTTTTTGATCAATACCATTGCAATCTATCCGTTTGTGGTGATGTTTGTGGTGGGTTGGTTGTCATTTAAGTGGTTTTTTATTCCCGCAATATCAAAAAATCTTTTGTTAGCTCTGATCACCCACAATCCGATCGCGATCTTACAAATTGCTTATGTTATAGGGATTTTTGCTTCAATTGAGGGGGTTAATAATCTGGTAATGGATCATTTGTACTTGGTCGTTGCCCTATGGTTACATGTTGCCGCGTGGGAGACTTCTCGTAAAATTCGATTGCCCGCGGATGAAACGGACTATCAAACCTATTCATCCATGTTAGGTTGGCGTTTGGCTACTTTAATGCCGCTAATTTTCTCGGTTCTATCTTCCGTTTGTCTTGGGGTATTGACGATTAAGGGATTGTTTCCGATTTGGTTTTTGATGGTATTAATTGTTGTCACAAGTGTCGTAGTGTTGAAATGTCTTTTATTACTTTTTCTTCCCACTACAAAGAGAACATTGTTAAAACCAGTTATCGAAGGGTATTTGTTGGTTGTAAATTTCGGTCTTATTGTAGCTAGTTTGCTAGCATAGCAACTAGATCAGATTTATTGCTTTTCAGTGAGGATATTATCATGGGTGTGCATGCATTTACTTGGGGAGATGATTATACAGAGGCTTTCATTAATCTGCCTTGGCAGATCTATCCCAATAAATATCATTGGGTACCTCCTATAAAATTGTCGTTACAAATGGAATTGTCGCCACAAAATCTCTTCTTTCGACACGGAGAGGCACAGCCGTTTGTTTTTGTTCGGGATGAGCAGGTTATAGGAAGAATCGTAGCTTCCTTTGATAACTTGTTGAGTCAGTCGGATGACGAAATAGTCGGACATTTCGGTTATTTTGAATGTGTAAATGATGTTGATGTTGCAATGTCATTACTTTCTGCGGCTGAAGAATGGTTAAAGGTAAAAGGCGTAACTTCAGTTCATGGGCCAGTAAATCTTAGTGTTTTTACGGGCTATCGCTTACAAACCGTTGGGTTTGATACGCCAGCATTTATGGGGGAACCTCGATCTCCTGATTATTATATCGACCTGTTGTTCGCCGCAGGATATCAAGAGCATGCCAGTTGGTATAGTTGGGAGTTTAGTGTAGAAACTACGTCGGTGAAATTAAAGCGTAACAAAAAAATGGTCCAGTCTATGCGTGATAAAGGGGATCAATATAGAGTTCAGTCGATCACCAAAGAAAAGTTTTTTGAAGAGTTACCGGCAATTTATGATGTAGGTATGAAAGCATTTTCGAACAATTATGGATATTCGGATATTGACTACGAAGAATTCAAGCAAGTATACCTACCCCTATATCAATTAATGATTGATGGTAGTTTCTATAAATCTGTGTCGCCAGAAGGTAACGTGGTTGGATTTGTCTATGGGTTCCCCGATGTCGCCCCGGCTTTTAATGAGATAGATGGCGACTTTAGCCGAATGTCCGTGCTGGATGACTTTCAACCTACAGCGCTAGTGTATATGAATTTCGGACTGCTACAGGAGCACCGAGGATGTAGTTCCGTTTATGATTTCGGAATACAATTAACTGGCTTGGCAGTGCAGATGGGCTGGTATGGCTATGGAGCCTTAGTTAAGGAGGGGTCCTCGATTTATAATTCGATGGGTGACTGGAACAGAAAGTACAGCGTGTTTAGTAAATCACAGTAGGGGTCATTTTTGAGTTTCAGTTTCGATAGTGATGGTGCCGTGTTCTCCGTCCATAGTAATCATATCGCCATCTTGAATGCATCGTGTAGCTTTATCGACACCAATAATGGTAGGGATACCCAGCTCTCTACCTATGATGGCTGTGTGGGATAATATATTACCACGCTCCACTATAAGACCTTTTGCGGCAACCATCAGAAATACCCAGCCTGGATCGGTCATTTCGGCGACAAGTATACAACCGCTAACGTCTCCAGCGTTGAGAGGGTCCGTTATTACCTTCGCTGGAGCTGTTAATTTGCCAGAGCTACAGCCGGTGCCATTAAGTACTGATGAGTGAGAGGGGGCATCTTTTTCCGATTGGGGGAACCTATTCGCATAAACCGTTCCATAGGTAGTGACTCTGTCAGCAGGATCAAAATCTGAATACTTATTGTTCTCAGTTCGTCGTAGTTCTACTAACGATTGCAAGTCTATTGTGACGCTGCTACCCCGTATGTATGCAGCGATTTCATTATGAGTGAGAAAGAATATATCATCCAGATCCTTAATGATTCCTGACGCGACCCATTGTTTTGCGATTTGACGAAAAATTGTTTTGATAATACCAAAGGCGCGAGTTCGTGAAAATCGGAGATTTTCTCGTTCAACCATGGCAATGCGACACCGCTTGAGTGCATAGTTAAATAATGTTTTCTTAATGTAAGAGTTAGATAGCGTATCCTCAACGTAACGCTCAGCCTGGGATTTGGTTGCATCCATGTTACTTTCTAATTCTGCAAGGTTGCGTCCACTGTTGACGTAGCTTTGTAAGATTGAGATTAGAAAATCTGGGTTTTCTGAAAGGCTGGGTGTTTCGAGTTTTAATTCTTGGACCGTTCTGTCACCATATTTCTTTATGTGGGAGGTTAAGTGCTGGTAAAGTTCGGTGTATTCAGGGTCATTTTGTATTGTGGCCCAAATAGCATTTGCGGATCTATTCTTAGTAAATAGAGTACGGTATAGTTTGTTGTTGTTAATCTGATCAGAAATTTGAAGAGCTGATTTGACAGGGGCTACGCTTTCCATATTGGGTTGGTTAGCCAATAATTCTCCAATGAGGTTTTTATGTTCGGATAAACCAAAGCGCTTAATTAAAGATTCAACACTGGCGAATGATTTGAATACACAAAAATCATTGATAGTAGTACATTCCCATTTGCTGAGTACAGTTGTCTGCAACTCATCGAATAGGTCTAGAGCTTGGTCTGGTTCTAATTGAGAGACGTTTAGTTTGCCAAAGTTGTCAGTTGCATTTTTGAATAAAGAGTGAAAGTTTGCGATCTTTCTATCAATGGTGATGAACTGATATAGTAAACTAAGAGTAAGTTTTGCTGAGCCAAGAAAAGCAACTATGCCCCTAGGATTGTCTTTTTCAAGGTTCGTTGCTGGCAGTCCTAAGGATCGTTCCCAGACGGCAATGTTTTTTGACATGCCAGGCACCAATCTGTAAAACGTGTACCAATTTGATATCTGATAATAGATTCTACCCTGGATATATCCGATCATATTATCAAAAGTTGACTTGTTCTGTTCGATGTTATGCCGTGTTGCTCCCATGACCTTAGCGGTATTCTTGAATACAATCGCGTAACCCATGCGAGCAATTGAAAACGTTAGCGGGGTGGTGATTCCTGGATAGCCCTCAACGATATTGCTGTTGTCAAATATTCGCTTTTGACCCTGTTGCATCGTAGTAATGGGTCTAGCCTGTAACAAATATAACGTATTCGAATTATCGAATGCCCACTCAATGTCCTGCGGTTTTTTATAGTGCCTCTCAATGGCAAGAGCGAGTCGGTACAATTCCAGTAAATTATTTTGGCTTAACGATGAAACATCCTGAATTGTTTTTTCGACGGGACGAATTTCAGTGTCGTAGTTCTTACTTTGGTCTCTAACAACTTGTTGAGTTTTGGTAGCGATATCCTGTGATATGAGATTTCCGTTTTGTTTTGCTAGGTAATAAGTATCAGCCTCTACTTGATCGGTTACAACGCCTTCACCAAGACCATAACCGGAGGTGATAACCATACTATCGTGGTCGTTAGTAATAGGATTGGAGGAAAATAGAACACCACTTTTTTCACTAATGACCATTCTTTGAACAATAACAGCTAGCTTTATATCGGTTAATGGTAAGTTTCTTTCCTTTCGGTAGGTGATAGCTTGAGTGGAAAAAGCGGAGCAAAAACATTGAATGATTCGAAAAATCAACGTATCTCGATTGACGTTGAGATAGGTATCCATTTGCCCTGCAAAAGAATCATTTGAAGAGTCTTCTCCAATGCCAGAGGATCGAACGGATATTAGAGACCCAGGCTCGAACATTTCATCGAAAGCCGCGTAAATTTCCTCCTTTATCTCTGTATTGAAAGGTAGTTCAGACAATAAACGTTGTATTCTATTTATAGTCTTAGGRCTCTGCGGGTTGAGATCCAGCACGAGGTTTTCTAATTCAGCTATGTTTTTTTGACCTATCCAGTGGGAAAATGCATGTGTGCTAACACAAAAAAAGTTAGGAACAGGAAAGCCCTGTTGAGTCATTTCGCATAGGTTTTTTGCCTTTCCACCTAAAGCTGTTAGGCTGAGTTCGTCAGTTATGCTRCTTGTGAGGATATAAGTGGTATTCATAGATGGTTTTGGCTCTTGCTGGCCTTTATGAGGATGGTACTGTTACCATTTTAAGTATTTCTAAGGTTCACGGATTCGGTTATATCTGTTAATTTGTTGTTTTAGATTAACAGATCTCGCAATTGATTACCTAATACCGTTTTTCTTTTGTAAGGAAGGGATTATGTCTGTAAGTAAAATGTTAGTTGCCGAATTGGCACAGCTATGTGAAATTACAGTAGATGAAATAGATCTTGATACTCCGTTTACAAATTATGGACTCGATTCGTTGCGTGCTTTCGATCTTATCTGTGCGCTAGAAGATGAATATAAGATTGAATTTACCGATGAAGTTATCCCCCAGTTGAAGACGGCCCGCCAAATGGTTGAATATGTTGAAAAATTGGCAAATTGTTAAATACCAGGGAGAGCATCACAAAAAGAATGGATCATTTCTAAATAAGAGAGCCGCGGTTGTTTTATTAAAAATGGGCATGGGAGTTGCTTGCTTGAAGGCGGAGATGCCCTCGATGCTTGTTAAAATATGAAAAAAAGCCACGATCTACAAGGAAACGCGCTGGAAGACGGGCGCGAGGATATCCCTAAGGAATATTCAAGAGTACTCGACAAGAGTGCTTTTAGTTCATCCGTTCGGCCACGTTTATCTAGGTTACTTAGAACTGCGGGATTAGATGCAGTATACGAGCGTGGAGAGGGCGACCTGCTGTATTTATCGGGCTCATCTGCCGAAGAGCAACCTGTACTGGATTTGGTAGGCGGGTTTGGTGCCTCTCTATTTGGGCATAATCACCCAGTTTTGGTTAAACGCGCCATCCAGCTATTAGAGCATAGAAGGCCGTTCAACAACCAAGCCCGTGTTAGGAACTATGCTGGTTTATTGAGTGAAAAGTTGGCTGAGAAACTACAGGCCTCTACAGGCAAAGAGTACATGGTGACCTTAGCAAGCACTGGTGCTGAAGCGATAGAAGCGGCGATAAAGCATGCTGAACTTGAATCCGTGCAACGTAGAGATAGTATTAGTTCTGAGATCAAACGCAGCATTAGTCGCCTTGAGGGCGGGGTGCGAACAGGTCGATATATACTACCTGAATGTGTTTTTGAGGATGCAAGTCAGCTGATAGGTAAAAAGACCCCCACTTGCCTGGAAACGCTATGTTTGAGCATATCTCAATTTAATGAACGTCAGTTATCCAAGCCTAGTGTTTTCTTAAGTTTAGAGGGGGCATTTCACGGAAAGACCAGTGGCGCGCTTAAATTGACCCATAATCCCGAATTTCGTGATCCTTGGCGTAATATGGGTATTTCGGTTGTATTTATGCCGATAAATGATATTGCCGCCGCCGAGAAAATTGTTAGCACTCATGGCGGTTATTATGTAGATGTCGTAATCCTGGAATGCGGTGAAGTATCATTTGTCAGGCGTGACATATCAACTATTTCTGGTTGTTTTATCGAACCGATTCAAGGTGAAGGTGGGATACGGGCAATTGATTCAGCGTATATGCGAGTGTTGCGAACGTTGGCAACCAACAATTCATTTCCACTCATTGTTGATGAAATACAAACTATGGGCCGGACCGGTACCTTTGTCGCGACTGAACACTTAGGTGCTCATGGTGATTACTATACATTTTCAAAAGCATTAGGCGGTGGATTAGCAAAAATTTCTGCATTGTTGATTGAAAAAAGTAGATATATTGAAAAATTTGGTTATTTGCATACCTCATCTTTCGCCGATGATTGTTTTTCTAGTGCTATCGGACTTGGGGTATTGGAACTGCTGGAAATAGACGACGGTGCTTTGCTGGAGGCTTGCAGGACAAAGGGTGATTATTTGAAACAAGGCCTGCTTAGAGTCCAGCAGGCCTGCCCTGACGCAATTGCTAATGTTCGTGGGCATGGCCTAATGCTGGGTGTTGAGTTACAAAGCCAAGAAAATAGCAATTCCCCTTTGCTGCGAATATTAAATGATCAGACTTTATTGGGTTTTGTTGTCTGTGGTTTTTTGTTAAATGAGATGGGCGTACGTGTTTCGCCGACGGTTTCTGCTCATAATGTTATTCAAATAAAGCCATCAGCATACATTACCCAGCAGCAAATGGACCACTGCATTGTGGCATTTCGCCTGGTCGCAGAACTAATACAACGCGGAGATAGTTTAAGATTGTGTGGTTTTTTAGCCGGGCGAAAAATGATGACGCTACCGGCAACAAAAATCTATCAAGATACTCCGATCATAGCCTGTTTAAAGGGAATGCAGGTGGATCACCAGGTGGCTTTTCTTGTGCACTACCTTGAGCCTTTTGATTTGGCTCTATGGGAACAGAATTTTTATCCACTATCCTCAGAAGATTGCTCGGCTTTTTTGGATAGTAGCCTTGGAGTGTTATCGCCGTTTATTGTCAAAGAACAGGTATTGGTTTCCAATTTGGATACTAGGATTGGTGTAACTGTGGTTGGTATTCCAATGTCGTCAAAGCAATTCCTAGCGGCGATGAATGCAGGCGACATCACCGATGCGTTAGACATGATTCGTGACGCGGTTGAAATCGCAAAAACTAACGGCGCTGAAATAGTTGGTTTTGGTGGTTACACCTCAATTATTACAAACAATTGCACTAATATTGAAGATGACTCTGTGGGGTTTACCAGCGGTAATTCATTAACTGCTGCGGCAACTATTGATGCACTACTACAGGTTGCAGAAGAACATGGGGTTAACATACACAGTGCTAAATTAGGAATAGTGGGAGCAACAGGGAATATTGGCAAGGTATTGGCTGAGGTGTTGGCCGATGAGGTCGGTAGCATCACGCTGGTGAGCAGGAATCGTGGTACCCAAAGACTCAATCGCCTTGCTAATACCATTTATAAACAAAAATTAGACAAGAATTTGTTGAATAGTAATTCGGGTATCGATAAAACTATCGTTGCGTCCAAGACCTACCAGCGAAAGGCAGAATTTGATAATGATTGGGACGGATTTCGCCAAGCTATAGAGCAAGAACTGGCAGCAAACTGTCCAATCACTATTGAAAGCGATTTGGGCGCACTGAAGGACTGTGATCTAATTGTTTGTGCTACCAATACCGCACAACCCTTAGTGTTTCCCGAACATGTTGGTGATAATCCGGTTATCATTTGTGATGTTGCAACACCTGGAGATGTATCCCCTAGCGTCATATCTCAGAAGCCAAACGCTCTGGTGATCAATGGGGGAGTGATTGCTTTACCTAAACAGCAAACAGTCGAGATACAGGGCGTCGCCCTGGATGATGGAAATGTTTATGCTTGCATGGCTGAAACTATTATTTTGGGCATGTCGGGAATGAACGCCAATTTCTCCCATGGTGCATTGCAACCAGCCAAAGTTCGTCAGATTCGTGAATTAGCAAAACGCCATGGTTTTGTTTTTTCTGTCCAAATATCAAAAGGCCAGTAGTCTCTATTTCAAGGAGGGCTCATATGAAAATACTTTATACCTTAGAAGAATTTGCTAGTAAGAATGTTAAACTTGAAATTGGAAAAAAAGCCGAGTCGCTCGTTGAAATGACACGATTAGGAGCTAATGTTCCTGAAGCTTTTGTAATAGGGGCAGAAATCCTTGAAAAATACTGGGAGTCAAATGATCTCTCAATATTGGTGTCCAAGGTCATTAGAATTACCAACGTTGAAAGTGATGAGGCGAAGCAAGATATTGCTGCATTACAGCAGGGGGTGCTTGAAGGGCAGTTTCACTCACCTTTTCTTCAATCACTTGAGTCTATGCTAGGCACTTTTTCCAATAGTCATTTCGCAATTCGCTCCAGTGGTAGCTGTGAAGATCTTGAAGGAGCAAGTTTCGCCGGATTGTATGAAACAACGTTGAATGTTCAAGGTTTGGATAACATTTGTGAAGCAATAAAAAAATGCTGGAGTTCTTTGTTTAATGCCAGTGTAATTCAATATTGCCTAAATAAAAATATACCATTGTCTCAGATGTTAATGTCAGTCATTGTTCAGCGGATGATTCCGGCCGATAAGAGCGGTGTGTTGTTTTCGGTGAATCCACTGACAGGTATTGATACACATATGTTGATTGAAGCCTGCTTTGGGTTGGGTGAGGCATTGGTTGGAGGAGAGCTGACACCTGATCAGTATGTTTTTGATTGGTATGGGGAGGAGGTTGTATCCAGAACAATCAACGAAAAAATAATCAGCTTGATTGCCATTCCCGAGGCTCCCTTTGTTCAAACAGTGCCTTTAACAAAGCCGATGTCCATAAAAGAAGTTCTATCAGGCGATGAGGTTCGCGCACTGGTACGGACAGCGACAGATATACAGGAATATTTTGGGTTCCCTGTTGATGTTGAATGGGTAATGCAAAATGGAAAGATATATATCGTTCAAAGCAGGCCCATTACGCAGATAAATCACGCAGGAATTGATGGCGAATGGACAACCGCCAACTTTAAAGATGGCGGAGTCTCTTCAACCGTATGTACTCCGTTTATGTGGTCTCTATATGACTATGTATGGGAGTCAGAGTTACCGCGGTTTATCAAGGCGGCTAATTGCATGGGAGAAGACGTTGTATCCTCCTGGGGCGAAATGTATTTTGGTAGACCATATTGGAATATTGACGCAGTGAAGAATGGTCTAAAAAGATTGCCTGGGTATATTGAAAGAAGTTTCGACGAGGATGTGGGTGTAGCGGTCAACTATGAAGGGGATGGTTTCGTTACCAAAACGACACCTGGGACTATCTTTGCGGGTATTCGAGCCATAACAGCACTAAATAAGAGCTTTCGTCAGGCAGAAGGGGAGTGGAAAACCTTTACGTTTGATCAAAGAGCACGATTAATTGAGCTTAAGGACCTGAATGTTGATCAATATACGGAACAAGAATTTTTTGCGTTTTATGAATCTTTTATCAATGAGGAGTATTTTAAGTCAGAAGCGGGATATTTTAACCTTATCTATAATGCAACGAATTTTTCCACCTTGTTTAAGGAAAGTATCAAAAGTATTAAAAGTGAAGTAGGGTTTATTGACTTAATATCGGGGCTAGAAGGGATTTCTCATCTGTCAATCAGCTACGGTATCTGGGATGTTAGCCGTGATATAATCAGTGACACAGACGCAAAACGATATTGGGATGAAAATTCCGTCGATAAAATTGTCCAAGGTCTTGGGTCAGGCGAAGAGCGATTTCTACTAAAAAAATTACGAAAGCTGGTGGCGGCACACTGTTTTAACTCTACGCGAGAACTGGATATAACGGTACCAAGACATGGAGAGGACCCAAGTTTTCTTGTGGAAAGTATACGTTCAAGCCTAGACTTGGATGATAGTTTTGATCCCAGGGCTAATAATAAAATACAAAGTGAAAGGTTTTTGGAAGCAAAAGCTATCTTTAGCCAGTCAATACCATTTTATCGTCGCAAATCAGTACTGTCTAAACTAGAGCGGTTAAGGGCGTTTCTTTGGTGGCGCGAAGAGTATCGTGGCCTTTCTACCCATTTCTATTATTTTGTAAGAAAGTACACACTTAAACTTGCACCTGTTTTTAGTCGCTGGGAGATTATCGAGGAAGCCAACGACATGTTTTTCCTCACCAAGGATGAAGTGATTCAAGTTCTTAGAAATGAGCTGTCACACGTCGAAGCCAAAGAACGCGTTGTTAAAAATAAGGTCTATTACCGCTCATTTGAGCACTTTGACAATCCAAACGAGTTGGGCGGAAAATACAGCGCCGCAGGAGTGGCAACCGCTTCTGTCGGCACAGAGGAAGGTGCTATTTCTGGCATTCCATGTAGCCCAGGTATTGTTGAAGGTACTGTGAAAGTCATTAAGAATATATTCGATGCAGATCGTTTAGAGAAAGGTGACATACTAATAACAAAGTTTTCCGATCCAGGATGGACACCTAAATTCAGCTTTATCAGTGCTGTAGCCACCGAAACTGGGGGGGTTCTTTCCCATGCAGCGGTGATATCTCGAGAATATGGTATACCTGCTGTGCTGGCGATACCAGGTCTAACAAGCTTGCTCAAAGATGGTCAGCGAATACGAATCGATGGTACAGCGGGTACCATCGAGGTCATGAATAGTGAAGGAGAATATACGTGAGTAGTATAGGAGAACTGCTTTACTTAGTGCTGCCAGTGGTTGTGGCGGGTATATTTAACATGGTCTTTGTTAAAGCTGAGGTGTTTGAACGTTTTAACGTGCCAATGGATAACGGGCGAGTACTTCGAGACGGTAAGCGATTGTTCGGCGATAATAAAACATGGAAAGGCTTTTTTGGCATGATGTTTTTTACAACTATTACCATGAGCCTGTTTCAAGGGTTTGCAATAACTTCTGATATTATCAATGGCGTTTCTATGCTTCCATTTCGTGACTGGAATTATCCATTTGAAGGAATGCTCTATGGTTCGATAATGGGGTTTGCTTATGTGCTTGCAGAGCTACCGAATAGCCTCATTAAACGCCGTTTGGATATTCAACCTGGAACCAACAGTAGCGGGCTTAAAGGAGCAATATTCTTGTTGGTCGACCAAGCAGATTCTGTTTTTGGCTGCGTCTTGTTTATGCCTATTTTCTTCACCCCATCGCTCATAGATTCTGTAGGCATTGTAGTGCTAGCGACCTGTCTACACTTA
>NVXL01000075.1 GCA_002746115.1 Alteromonadaceae bacterium | reverse complement strand
CGCCAAAATAAGGTGTCAATATTAAAATCATTTGGTTCCGTTGCTGCCCAGCTGGATTGTAATCGACTTTGCCTTCTGCCCAAGGTACTGATTCCAGCGACTGTATAGGATTCTGATTCATCGTCTTGGCCGGAGAATGAGCCGTTAACCAGCTGAATAAATGACGTGCCGGAGGTGGATTTTGGCAGTAGCGGGTTTTCAATGGCGTCTCGAACCACTAGATAGGATGGACTGATAAAAAGATCCACTCTAAATTTTGCTGAGTCGAAAATTACATCGATCACTTCTGCATCGAGTTTTCCACAGCGGTCTTGATTGGTGCGGCCGCACATTAATTCGCTGTGGACGTCCATTGGCGTTCGTAATTTATTAAGCACTCGACCCGGTTCTAAAATGTCTGGAATAAATTGTAAAATCTGATCCGGAAACTCTAGTGGCACATTAACGACGTTATGTGTCAGCGAAACAAATCACTATGCGAGCCGATTCGAGCAAGTTTTAATGTATTTGTATCAATTTTATAAATTAGGACTAGATCAGGTTTTACGTGGCAATCTCTGTAGCCTAACCAATTCCCTGAAAGACTGTGATCAACATATTTATCGGCTAAAGTTTTGCCTTTTTGCAACTCAGAAATCACCCCGCCAACTTCAACGACATCAGCAATAGGCATTTTGGTGATTTTCTTAAAATCCTTCTTAAATTGTGTTGAGTATTCGAGAGCATACATAATTACTACTTGCTCAAATCTTCAATCAATTGACTTATATCTGCTGCGGTATGCCCGCCACCTTGCTCAAGTTCTTGAATTGCCGCTAGGGTCTTTGGGTTTGGCTGTTTGGTTTTTACGTCAAATGGGATGCCACCGTGGTTAATAACGGCTTTGGCGAACAGCTTTATGGCCTGGGAGGGGCTCAAACCAATCTCATCACATATGTGGGTAAATGCCGATTTAGTATCATGGTCAATACGGGTACTCAATAACTCGGTTTTCATTTTCGCCTCTTTTGTACTATTTCTGTCCGCTATTTGTAATACAATGTATTACAAATGCTAGCATAAAATAGACGAGTGGGTAAAGATGAGTATTTACCGCAGCTGCCTTCTAGCCATTCCCCACAAAAAGCCGTTGACTGAAAAGTATTGCGTTAAAGCCCCTCTAGCAATTTCAGGACTGAGGATTTTTGCGCGTTGGCCTGAGCTTGCATAGCAATGGCGACTTCCAGCTTGATTTTGTTGCTGGTCATTTCTGAGATTTCTTTAGCCATATCGGCATCTTCAATTCGCGAGCGTGAGGCCTGCGTTGCTAAATCTCTCGCACCAAGGCTTTCAATGGTTGAGCTTAAACGGTTTAACCCGGCACCAACATTGGCATTACTAGAATTAATATCGCTCTGCAACTGATCAACGCTGTCGATGGCGGCATAGGCACCAGCGGCAGTGCTTAGGTCAAGATTGTCGAGACCGGCATCTGACATCAGTTGTTCAAAGTTACTGGTACTGATATCGACCCCGTCCTCCGCTTTATCGCCAACCTGAATCGAGATACTGTCGTCGCTATTAAATAGTGGACGGCCATTAAACTGGGCGCTGTCGATGGTACGTGATAATTCAGACTTAATTTGCTGAGCTTCGGCATTAATGATATTACGATCGTCGTCCGACAGTATTCCGTTGGATGCCTGCAAGGCCAGCTCGCGTATTCTCTGTATGCCGTCGGTTAAAGAGGACAAACCTGCACTGGTGGTTTGCAAGAACGAGATGCCATCGTTAGCGTTACGTGTGGATTGAGCAAAGCCTCGAATTTCTGAACTCATACGGTTAACAATACTGAGCCCTGCGGCATCATCACTGGCGGAGTTAATTCTTTTACCCGAGCTGATACGATCAAAGGAGGTATTAAGCCCTTCTGTTGCTCGGTTGATGCCGCTGCTTAAGCCTGCGCCAAAGCTTGTGTTGATGTTCATTTATGGCTCTCTCTTAGCTCTGTCATTGTGCTTATGCCTATATGTAATGACATTACTTGTATGAGTTATAGAGCGATTACTGTGCCAAGGTTCACAAGCACTATAAGGTGCCTGCATAGATGCTGGGTGGTGGGTAAAAGCGGCTTTCTAGGTGTTTGATATTTAAGAGGGAAGTCGGAAGGGTTTTCGAGACTTACATTTTACGTCACCATTGCGCAGTTTTTGTCTGTTTTATGTCGGGATTTTGGATTTTTGGCGCAAGAGTCAACACAAAGAAGAAATTAGACGCCACTCGGGGTGAGCTGCAGGGGTAGCTCTTAGCCTTTGTTTGTCTTGCATAACTGAACAAGTTATGGAAAGGTGCGGGATTGAAGAGCTGGAGTTATGGCTGGTTAATTTAGTCGCCAAAAACCTAAAATTAATCGGGATTTTTTCTAGATAAAATAAGTATCAATCGTAAGGATATATGCATGAGAAAATTGATCTCTGTACGGCTTACCGCCCTACTGCTCGCCACATTATTGAGCTTGTCCATTTTTTCGGCTGAGCCCCCACCCAAAATATCTGACTTACAACACAGCCAAACCTTGTTTAAGGATGGCCTCTACCGCGAGGCAATGGACGCGGCGAATAAGTTTATTCATCATAGCGATGCTAGCGCTGAAGCCGTGGCCAAAGCCGTGGACCTTGCCGTATCCAGCGCCATCAAATTAAACGAAATTGAACACTTTGACAGTATTGTCGAGTCCGCCCTTAAAAAGCATCCCGACAATCTATTTGTGTTAACCACCGCTGCCCGTCACTACCTCAAAGTCAGTCACGGTGCGAAAAGCACTGAAGATACCTTAGTACGTATTAACAGTTGGCGCGAGCGCCGTGATATCTCCGAACACGATAGACTGCGCGCCTTACAGTTGATCAATCGCGCCTACACCTCAATCGACCAAGCCAATAGTAAACAACTACCACAAGAGTTACTGATAAAAATATACACCGTGTATAGCCAGGCGCTTTGGTTTAACCGCAGTGGTAACCTCGTAGAGATGCCAAACTTAACCGATATCAATCAACCCGCGGATTTCACCGCTACCTACGTATGGCAAGGCGACATACTCGCGCAAGAAGAGCAGCAACAATCATTTAGCGATTATTTAGTACCAGTCCCAACGAGCTTTTCCGCAGCCAAAAGTGATGCTCAGCGCTGGCGCCACCTGCTCGCTGAAGCGATGGCCACCGAGGGTTTGGTGTCCAGTTGGGCAAAGCTCAGCTGGAGTAAATATTTGATCAAATATTTGAATATATCAGCAAATTCTTTGCTACCGATACATCTCGAAACACCAATTGATCAGCTAAAAGAAAATGAGGCCATTTTTTATAAAAGGTACAATGAAAAATACAAAGACAAGCGCATCCAAAAAATAACACTACCTGAGGATGCTGTATATATCGACCTACTTAAAAGTATCGCA
Organism: Alteromonadaceae bacterium; assembly: GCA_002746115.1. Lineage (GTDB taxonomy): Bacteria > Pseudomonadota > Gammaproteobacteria > Pseudomonadales > Cellvibrionaceae. The sequence goes on along the minus strand of NVXL01000075.1, from coordinate 19,939 downwards.
CTACAGCCGCAGGTGAATGAATTTACCGAGGCAGCTACAGCCTTGCTGGCGACTATTTACGAAAATAGAAATCAAAGAGTTCAGGCCTTAAAGTTTTGGCAGCGTGCAGAAAAATTGCAAACTGCCGATATAGAGTATTATCGTCAAAAAATAACGCAACTTAGCTCACCCCTCGGGCGCCTTACGGCTCTCAGCAATACCGACACCGACAGAAAGCACGAGGATATTGAATACCGATATCGCAATGCCAAAGAGGTTCAATTCGACATTACGCCTGTCGACACCAAAAAATTAGTGGCCTTATTGAAAAGTGCCGCTTCGGACCGCAGCTCTTATTACCGCATCCGTAATATAAACTCGTTTACTGCGATGCATAAACACAGCCTCACAACTGCCCCGATAAAGAGTTGGCGAGAACCATTAAAATTTAACAGCGACCACCGCGACGCCGCTATTAACGTCAAACTTCCCGCAAACATCGACCGCCCCTACTTTCTGGCAGCGACCCTAGACGAGGGCAATACCAGTGAATTACTGGTATGGAAGAGTCAGAATGTTTTGTTACAAATTTCCGCTGCTGATAAAAAAATATTTTACTATGTGGATGGTGAGACAGGCCGTCCGGTGGCAAATAAACCTATCACCTTTTGGGGAACGCCCCACGAAGCAGAGCAAGAGAGTGACGCTCACCATTTCATTAAACACACTAATAAAGACGGGTTAATTACCCTAGATCAAAAAAAATTAGAAGGGTTTAAATGGATAGTTTATGCCGTCGATAAAGACGCAGTAGCCTTTGTTAACTTTAATAGCTATGGACGCGATGACGAAGAGTATGATTTTGAGGATCTTGAGAAAAAATTCTTTTTTACCACAAATCAACCGGTATTTAGACCGGGACAGTCGGTTAAATTCAAAGGTGTTATTGGTTTAGTAGCCCCAAAACTGCAAAATCGGCGGGTAAAAGGTGAGAAGGTGGCGCTCAGCATTGAAGACCCCCAAGGCAATATAATACTGGAAAAAACCTACGTATTAGATAAGTTCGGTGGTTTTGACGATGTGCTAACACTAGACAGCAACGCCCCTCTAGGCGAGTACGAAGTGATCATTGATGACGGATCCAATTACGATGTATTTTTGGTGGAAGAATATAAAAAACCTGAGTTTTCAGTTTCCGTTAACACCGCAAACGCCATTGCCGTTTTTGGTGAAAAAATAAAAATTGAAATAACAGCGGATTATTATTTTGGGCAAAAAGTTCGCAATGCTAAAGTCGACTACGAGTTAAGCCTAAGTTCAGATAAGGAGACTTGGTATCCAAAGGCCACTTGGGACTGGCTCTTTGATCCGGGTTATGCTTGGTTTCCCCAAACCGATTTAAACTTTCAAATCCGCGATGAAGAATCCATTTGGGATAGCGATAGATTTCCCAAGAAGCACAGTGAAAGTGGGTCCGTCACCATAGACCCAAACAGCGGAGTCGCCACCATAGAACTGGATACCAGCGGTTTAAACCCTCAGGACTTTGCAGAGTTTATGGATCTAGACATAGAGTTAAACGTAACGGATGAATCCCGGCGTACCGTCAGTGTGGAAAAAACCTTGCGACTAAGCAAATCTGAATACCAAACGTATCTCTGGTTTGATCAAGGTTTTTATCAGAAAGGTGAAGCGATTGTTGCCAATGTTTACGCCCAGGCGATAAACGGAAAGCCTCAGAAAAATGACGGGGTTTTAACTTTATACCCTAAAAACAGTGACAAAGTCTTAAAGCACTGGGTTTTGCCAACAGATAGCCTGGGCAATGGAACGCTGGAATTTAGCTGGAATCAGCCGGGGCGTTACCGCATAGAATACCTGCAAACATCGCCCAAAGGTAATGTTATCAGCAGTGCCAGAGAACTTAAAATACTGACCAAAGATGGCTCACAACTTGCCCCCGAGGATGAAAAACTCACGCTGATAAACAAACAAGGGAGTTACATCACTGGTGATAAGGCTCAGGTGTTTGTTGCGAGTAATCTCGGCACTCAACAATCGGTATTATTGGTGTCCGACTCAGGTATCACGAAAAGGAAGGGCTATTCACGGATAGATACCTCGCCCGGCGGAACAGTGGTCGATATTAATATTGGCTCAGCGAAAAAGAGCAACAAAGCCGTTCATGCGCTTACTTTTCACAACAACATTGTGAGCAAAAAAAGCTTGGATATTCCCGTAGTACCCAGCAAAAAGCTGCTCAACGTCGCCCTTCGCAGCGATAAGGCGCAATATGCTCCCGGCGAGGAAGTCACCATAACGGCGAAGATTACCGATACACAAGGACGAGCCGCCTCAGGTGAGCTCATCGTCGCCGTCTATGATGCCGCCCTTGAGCCCTTCGCGGCCTCGATTCCCGATCACTATATCGAAAGTTTATTCTATAAAGTTTACGAGCACCCCAGTAGATATTGGAATTTCAAGCACTCGCCTACCAATGCTGCCTTTTCCCTAGATACGCGACTGGGCAACCAAATTATGTTGTTTCTCGGTTCGCAGACGACGGCCAACAAATACCCATTTTATCGCAACCCATACTCCAATAATATGCTCAATTTTCTTAGTGATAAACGTTATCAACTGTTTCAGGACGTCAGTGCTAATTATTTTTCTGGTGGGCCAGACTCTGTAGAGGAGGAGGTCATCGTTGCCGGAATGCGCAGATCGATGGCAAGGGCTTCGGATATGAAACGTAACGCCATGGGCGTGGTTGATACAATTTCCGCAGAGGATATCGGTCGATTTCCAGACTCATCAATGGCTGAGTCTTTGCAGCGCATAACAGGCCTTAGTGTTCCAAAAACAGGGAACACTCAAGCCGTTGAAATGCGCCAAAATTTTCTCGACTCTATTTATTGGCACGCCGGGCATAAAATAAACCGCTCTGGTAAAACGAAATTTCATTTCAACGCTCCGGACAATCTTACCACTTGGAAAGTCGCCGCTTGGGTCATTGGCAAAGGGAATAAAGTCGGCGAAAGCAAAACCGAGTTCACCGTCACCAAACCCATGGTATTAAGAATGCAGACGCCGCGCTTTTTAGTTGAGGGCGACAAAGTCACTTTATCCGCGAATATCGCCAATTACAGCGACGCACCTGAAACCGTCGTTGCGGATATTACCCTAGACAATAAACTGCAGCTTATCGGTAACAGCACCCAACAGGCATCCATTAAAGTCGACAGTGAATTTCGAGCCGACTGGACAGTGCAAGCCCTCTCTGAGGGTAATAGCAAGGTGAGCATGTCAGCGACAGGACAAAAATCGGGTGACGCCATGTCCTTAAACCTCCCCATATATAAACGTGGCGCGCTGGTGACCGAGACCTATAGCGGTACAATCAACAAATCCACCTCTAGCGCACAAATCCCATTCACCATCCCCAATAAACGCGAAGCAGAGCAAAGCCATGTGCAGCTGGATTACTCCCCCTACCTATTAGGGCCAGCCCTAAAAGCCCTGCCTTATCTGGCGGCTTATCCCTATGGCTGTAGCGAGCAGACCCTCAATCGGTTTTTACCCTCCGCTCTGGCTTTACATACTTTAGATACCATGAAATTTGACGTAGATAAAGTCATGCGAATGATCAGCGCAGCTCCCATTGATGACAATCAAGCACCAGTAGTTCTCGACCGAAAAACCATTACCGACATGGTTGCGCAGGGCTTGCTCGCCTTGGAGAAAATGCAAAATGGCGATGGTGGCTGGGCTTGGTTTCCCGGCAGAGGTAAATCCTATACGCATACCACTTCCGTAATTATGCACGGCTTATCCATTGCCAAACAATATGACATTGAAGTAAATGATCCTATGTTCGATCAAGGTCTTAGCTGGTTAGAAAGCTATCAACGACGGCGTGAAGCCGAATACCGCACTAAGCTCAATACCCCTCACGCGATAACACTCGACAGTGGCGACGCCTTTGTGGCGATGATACTGGCAATGAACGGAAGCGCCGACCAGAGTTACTTGGACGCAGTGCTCGAAAATAAATTAACTCAGAGCCACTACGGCAATATTTTACTCGCCATGGCTTACCACAAGTTAGGCCTCAACGCTAAACGTGACGAATTACACCGGCACTTGCAGCAATATATTAAAGTGGACAAAGAAAATCAAACTGCCTACCTGCACCCAAAATCTTCCGGTGGATGGTGGCATTGGTACAATAGCGATATTGAAACACAAGCATTTTATTTGATGTTTTTAACCGAGCTAGCCTCGAAAGATAAAAGCGCCCCCATGCTTGCGCGCTACCTGCTAAACAACCGCTCTCATGGAAAATTCTGGGAGTCAACGCGCGACAGCGCCTTCGCCCTGCAAGCGTTATTAGGATATTTTCAAACCACCAAGGGTAGTACTGAAGATATAGACGTGACCATCTCGCTAGACGGAGAGGTTTTAGCAAAACAACATTTTAGTGCCCAGAACCCCGATGTATTTGAAGGCTCGCTAAGCATCGCTGCGGACAAACTCAGCAAGGGGCAGCACAACCTAGATATCACAAAACAAGGAGCGAGCAATCTCTATTACACCGCTTACGTTAATAATTATTCCAAAGAAGACAAAATAAAATCAGCCGGTTTAGATTTAAAAGTCAAGCGCCGCTTATTTAAATTAATTGAATCGAAAACCAGCCCCTCAGGATATCGGCGCATAGTGGTAACAGAAACAGACATACTCACCAGCGGTGAACTTTTAGAAGTCGAGCTGATCGTGGTCAGCAAAAACGATTACGAATATATTTTAATGGAAGATAAAAAACCTGCAGGCTTCGAAGCATTGGAAACTCGCAGCGGCTATCAATACAGCGACTCATACCCCTACGTAGAATATCGCGATAACCGCGTATCCTTTTTTCTACACAAGCTAGACCGAGGGGAGCATGTATTCCGTTACCGCGTGAAAGCGGAAATTCCCGGAACCTTCACGGCTTTGCCTACCTCTATTGAAGCGATGTATTCGCCAAAGTTGCGTGGTAACAGTGAGTCTAGACAGGTGAAAATTGAAGATCGGGCAGTGTTGGGTAAAACGTAAGGTTGAGTATGCCGGCTTGAGTCATCCCGCCCCGATCGCGTGCCATCGAGTTAAAATCCGGTGGTGCGCGAGCAGGATATCCATCCGCTAAAGCCGATCTAATCGGCTTCAGGCAGTGGTTGCGATGCAGCCACCATGCGTATTTGTCCGTAGCTCACATCATCCCCAAGTGCTTCTTTTATCACTTTCAGCTCCTGCGTTTGGTGGCGTTTAAACATCGTGCGGATACGCGCTATAAGGGTGTTATCCACCAATTCTGTAAGATCTATTTCACCATTTTTAATAAAATATGCCAGATGATTTTCAATGGTGGTCGGTTTTAACCCGCGAATTTTAGCAATTTCATTGATAACCTTACCCTCACGAAACAAGGTATAAGTGATTAACTTGGTATTTTCTTTTTTGCTTGGTGCTTTGGAAGTCTCAGACTCAGATTCAGGCTCAGGCTCAGACTTAAGATCTTCTTCGACATCTATCCCCTGTTGCTTGCAATAGTCACTGACAATACCCAGTAGCGCCTCGCCATATTTTTTCATGGTGCCTTTTCCGATACCGTGAATTTTTAAAAGCGATTTTTTATTTTGTGGCAACGCCTCGGCGCAGGCAAACAATATACGCTGATGAAGCACCGCGTAGCGTGGCAGTTCCAACTCATCCGCGGTGGTATCACGCCAAGCTTTTAAGTGCTGGAACAATTTTGGGTGCTCAAGCTGCGCATAAATCGCCTCGCCATTTTCTTTGCCTTTTTCTTTTTTCCTTTGCTTAGTCTGCGCGGCGCTCAGCTGCGATTCGGAATGTGACTGTAAATAACGCTGAGCAGCAAAACCCTGTTGACAGCTGTCAATGCCGACGCGAATTTTCATCACCTGCTCTTGCAGTGCCTGCAGTGCCTTATCCAGTGTTTTGTTCAGCTCCTGGTTATCGCAGCTCCAGCCAAAGTTTAACAAGCAATCGATTAAAACCAACGGGAATTTCGCTGTAAAATAGAGGTAGGCTTTTTGGCAGCGTTCTTGGATATAGTCATTATTTTCGGGCGGTACCTGCACGGAAAAATGCGCCTGTAACTGTTTTTGAAAACTATCACCAACGCTTATCAATTGGTGATAAGTCCTGTCGCACAATGCGTCCAGCGCCACCTCGCTGTGTATTGTCAAGCGCTGCTCATGCTGCTGGCATTGGTCGACAAAATAATTCAATGCCTGCCATAACGGTTGAAAATCAAAACACTGTAATAACAGTTTTTGCTGATAATGAATTTTATCCCGTAGCAGCTGCGCCTGATCAGGTGGGTGACGCTGAACATTTTCAGAAAATTGCGCTACCTGCACGTCGGTTTTAATGGCGCTGATCGGCAAGGGGCTGCGCAAGGTGATGCCTTGCAGCGTTTTGCAGCGGCTGAGCGCGACGTAGATCTGCCCGTGGGCAAAGGCGGCACCGGCATCAATAATGATGCTATCAAAGGTCAAACCTTGGCTTTTATGAATGGTAATAGCCCAGGCCAGCGCCAGAGGGCATTGCGTGAAGGTGCCGACGATCTCACCTTCTATGGCTTTGCTTTCGGGGTTTACGGTATATTTAACATTTTCCCAGACTTCTTTGCCGACATGCAGTGGACCTTCATCGCCGGGACTGTGAACCTTTATGTGATCATTGCTTACCTGAGTTACACGACCGATTTTGCCATTAAAATAGCGTTTGTCGCCGCTGCTATCATTGCGGGTAAACATAACCTGAGCCCCCACTTTTAAACTCAAACTAGCCGCCATGGGATACTGGGATGCGGGATAATCCCCTGTAATTTCCGCCTCAAAACACGGTGCCCGGCCACTCAAGTTATCCAGTTGCTGAACATTGATAGCGTCGGCGGTACGATTGTGTGAACTCAGGGTAATCGGTAGCTTACCCTGAGCATCCGGCACCTCGGGGTGGCACCTTTGGTTGAGCTGGGCCAAGTCTTGTTCATTCAGTTGATTATTTCTAACCTTATTTAACAAGCGAATAAAGTGCGGGTCAGACTGGCGATATATGTGATCCAGTTCGACAGAGACGTAACCGGCTTGCTGCAAGGCCCGACTGCCAAAGAAGTAAAAGCTCTGGTAGTGAGCTCGCAATATGGCCTCCTCGTCTCTTTTGACTACTGGCGCCAACTGATGCACGTCACCAATCATCAGCAGTTGCACACCGCCAAAAGGCAGATCATTTTGGCGGTACCTGCGTAGCACGAAGTCCACTGCATCGAGCATATCGGCCCGCACCATACTGATCTCATCGATCACCAATAATTCTAGGCTTTTGATAATGTTAATTTTTTCACGCCGAAAGCGACGTTGAACGGCCTCAGCGCCGGGAATATAGGGGCCAAATGGCAACTGGAAAAATGCATGTAAGGTCTCGCCACGAGCGTTGATGGCAGCCACGCCGGTCGGTGCGGCGACAATCATGCGCTTGGGCGGCAGGTCCTGCAAACTATGTAAAAAAGTAGTTTTACCCGTACCGGCTTTACCCGTCAGGAAAATGTGGTTCTCGGTTTGACACACATAATCATGAGCCAGTTGCAGTTTAGGATTTTCAGACATGAGTTGAGTAAGTGTTTCGTTGCCTTGTTTAGTTTAGTTGAATTTGTTTAGCTGAATCTAAAATTCAAATTCAGAAAATCTGTTTTTGTGGCACTCACATAGATGTGGCTGTGTGTTTGCAGTACACAATCGATTCGGCCTTTATTGGTTTGCACTTCTGCATCAATGTCGTCACCCAGTAAACGGCAGACGGCAGACGGCAAACAGTAGCGACTCACAAATCTCGCTACCCTAAACATCACGCCCAGCAAATGCCCATTGTTGAGCATTGCAATTTTCATTAGCAAGTCTTTTACACGCTGCTTTTTTTCGTCCAGCGTTAATTTTCAAACTGAGCTAACGCTGCATCTGTAATCTCAATGCCGACTAATCGCATTAAATGCAAGGCATTCGTACTGCTCGCTACACCTTCTTTGATACTGTAATCAAAACTCATCCCATTTTTATCAATGGTGTCTGAAAAGTGGATATTCCGAAAACTCTCGGAGTAAGTCGACTCCAACTCACTGATGGCGAGGTCATGCGTAGAGATGACGGCAATGGCATTTGCCTTCATCAAGGCATCAATCACCGAAACCGCACCGACGTAGCGGTCTTTCGAATTAGTTCCGGAGAATATCTCATCAATTAAAATCAGCTGTGTTGCGTTAGCATCTAGGTCATCAAACACCCGTTTGATTTTATTTAATTCATTAAAAAATGTTGAAACGTTATCCCCCAAACTGTCGATGCTGCGCATAGCCGCAAACAAACGTAGGTGCCCCAAGTTTAACGCTCTCGCACAAACCGGCCCACCCGCATTGGCTAACACAACGTTAACGCCAATGGTACGCAGCAGCGTGCTTTTACCTGACATGTTAGAGCCTGTCACTAAGGTCACACTGCCAACAGCTAAAGCACTAAGATCATTGGCAACACGTTGCTCCTCTGTAATCAGCGGATGCGCCAAGCCTTTAGCGTTAAAAGATTGCTGCGCTGTCGTGGCCTGATGTTTTTCAATAAACTTAGGGAAACACCACTGCGGATTTTCATAGTGCAACTGTGCAATGCAGGCCGCATATTCAAAGGTGGCAATAGCATCGACCCAGCTTTCTATGGCGTGGCCATGTTGCTTTTGCCAATGGCGTAAACGGTAGACAAGCTGCATATCCGCCAGAAAAATAATATTAAATGCAGCGTAAACTAATGGGCTATATTTTATATCGCAAAAAGCTACGACATTATTTAATTTTTCGACATACTTCGATGCACCCAGATTATCGTCCCCTGCGGCCGACTTTAACAATTCACTTGTCACCTCGCAATGCTCAATATGCATGAGGGCATTGGCGTATCGTTTAAGGTTACCGTGTTGATCTTCGAATACGCTTATCTCATCAATGTATTTTTTCATATGGAGCAAAAACACCAGCCCTTGAAGCAATAACAGCCACATGGTGATGTAAGCAAACACCTTTGCCACAAAAATTAAAACGAAGCTCCCGATGGTTATTAGCGGTAAAAAAAGCATCGATTTTTGCCACATAGTAAAGTCTTGCGAGTCTTGCTTCGCCCAAGCATAGAGCGTATTAAGGTTTTCGTTTTTTGCACCTAGACTCTCACATATCACTTCAAACCGCTGACGCCAATCCAGTTTACTGGCGAGCTCTTTTGCGGCTTGCTGATGAAGCGTGAGTGCTTCTGCTCCGGCCAAGCCTTCTTTTAACCCATCGGCAAGCCGTGCCCTGCCACTCACACTGCGGGCAACATTCATATATTGAAATAAGGAGTTATCACCAAAAACATCCAAATCTGAACTGTAGCGATGATCATTATCAATAAATTCTCGACCGTCATCCTCAAAATCTTGCCACTTGCCATTTTGGCGATCGAGGGATTTTTGATTAATGCCCTCAAATAAACGGCATTCCTCAATTTCTCGTTTTAAACTCGCCGACTTAAACACCAAGCCTATAAAAACAAGCAGTAAACTGGCACTCGCGTAAACCAAAATTGAGTGGTCGCTAAAATAGAACATGCCCCCAACAGCTAAAGCAAAAGAGAGGATTCGAAGCCCGCTTACACGGGTCGCTATTGACCTCAGCTTCACTCGCTGTTGCTGATAGTTAGCAAGCTTCTGGCTAAATAGCTCAGTTAATTCAGTTTTGTTTTGCATGTTTTTCGTTATCGCTCACGTATTTACTAAATAGGTTCATGAATGGCTCAAGGGTGACAGAATACCAGCCTTAACCATTCAATTCCTCTAATAAGCGGTTTAACGGCTCCTCGGTTAATTCACCAATAGATTCGATCAATACTTCAGCATTTTGCTCGTTTAATGCATCACTAGCGCTTAGCGGGCTCAAGTCGCGGCTATCATCGGCTTCCAAAGTGCCTTGCCATTGTTCAAGGACGTGTTAGCAAAATTCTGCCACGCTTGCGCCACGCGGTACGGCTGCGCCACTTACACTGCAGTCACGATCCATTTCGGCCACCTTCGCAACCAATGCGCAAACATGCTTAGGGCGACTGCCGGATCAGATGTGAGGGGAGATAAAAAGACAAAGTTAAGGTATCGATAATGCCCTTCCTTGTTTAGGGGTGTTTTTTATTTTAACGTTTAAGGCCTGCTTCAACATGGTTGCGAACCATTGCCAATAAGGATCCGACAACAGGTGCGTAATCTACGCGCCTGTATTTTAAATAAAAACTAACGAAAATCAGGATGGAAGATATGCACTGTTTTTTTATCAGCGATGAGCGCTTTCATGACCCTGGCAAACTCCACCGGATTTTTTTCCAATAAACTAATCCGGTCAACATATTCCTGAACCATCGGTTGAATCAGGAAGTAAACCATATCGGCTCCGTTAAGCCGGTGCCGCAAGGTACTCCAAAGCGTAGGCGACTCCTGCTTTAAACGTCGGCACGCCCTATCGACTGAGCTTGATCAACGGTTTTGTATTTTAAGCCATCAACAATCCCTGCGAGCATGGGATCGATTTTATCGAGAGAGCTTAAAGTCTCCCCCCAAGTAGAGGGGCGACGTAGGGTGCGGTAACTTGGCCCATGGCAACCAAAGTTACAGTCTTTCCAGCGTTTTTCGAGTGTTTTTCCTCGTTCAAAAAATTTAATATTCGAAACACTTTTCGACTTTTCACCTTTTAAATATAATTTGACTCCGAGCTCACTTATAAGAGCGCCATCATAACTCATGATTTAAATTCCTTATTAGTTGTCTTTATGTTTAGCTGTCTTTATTTTTAACAGTCTTTATGCTTAGAAAGCAATACTGTTTAGCACTGATTCAACGTGGTTAAATACATTCTCTTTATCTTTTTCATCGCTAACAAAAAGTGCGATCGCTTTTTTGTCTTTCTTTGTGACAATAAAAGCTAACACTTCGGTATTTATTGTGCCTAAAAAGTTGCCTTCTACAACAATTTTTTTACCGCTGAGCCCCGCTAAGACGAGAGGAGTGGTACTCACTTTTGTGTCTGATTCTGTCATCTCGGGAACGACGCGCGGCAGGACTTTCTCAAGGTAGTAGTCTAGACTGACATTATCGTAAGGATCGCCTTTCTCAGCGTAAAAAACATACAAACCAAAAAACGAGAATTCCCCGGTATCAAACACAACTGCCCAGTGCCCAAACCGTGTTTGGTCTGTGTCTTGATTTAATGTCCAATGCTTGGGAGTGGCAATGCTTATTGCATCTTGTTTATAGGTATTAACAACAAGACCGGAGTTATCGCTACCGGCGACGATAGATGTGATAACTAATGTGATAACTAAAGAGACGAGTATGCGTTTAGCGGTGACGCCCATAATACCTTCCTTTCTAGGGGTGCGTTTTTTAACGTTTAAGGCCTACTTCAAGATGGTGCGGGCACCATGCTTTGGCCGTGTAGTCTCAATTTCGAAGCGAAGTAAGATAAGTGAATATGCTTTACATGGCAAGTTGTAGGGCAATTTTTGTGTGCCATGTCTCATAGTTCTTGAGGGGGTATAGCGCGCCCTAACTCGGCAGCGGCTGACGTCATTAACGCCTTCGCCAGCACTGCCCATTATTTAAACAACTGGTCTGTTTTAAGATCGATCTACTAGTATTGAAAATCAACATAGCCAATAGAATATGGTGGAAATACCGCGTATCTATTCATTTTACGCATGGCATAGGTACCCGTCGACTTTACCCCCAAACCCCAACTGGGGGTTAAATACGGAAAAGAGAAAGACGGGCCAAATTTAAGCAAGCTAAACACCGGACCAATATCTGGCACATCTACCAAATGGTAAAATATCCCTCCGCCCGACGAAATGGTCTCTGTATCGCCAGTATTAGGATCTATCGCAACAATCCGCCCAAAAGAGACGCTGGTACTTAAAAAGTTTTTAACCATCTTTATGACATTTAACCTGCCGCCTTTTTTAAAGTTAAAATTCAGAAAATCCATTTTTGTGGCGCTAACATAGATACGCCCGTCCTCACCAAATACGGCAAAATAGGTGGCGTAATGTTCTGGTGTGGCGACGGAATTGCCTAGAATCAGCTTTCCTGATGCCAGGGTGAAGGACTGCACGCGGTTCACCGCACGGCGGCTTTCCTCAACATTCTTTTTGAAAATCTTTTTGTAGGTATCGACTAGTCTGGAGCCCGCAAGGCGATAGTTTGGCCCCAGTAGCGCCCAGAAACGCTTGTTATCATTTGGGTCTGGCTCTAAATCAACGGAAAGCGCTATGGATTTTTCCGGCAAGATATTGAAGGTATCGGTAATGTTCAGATTGTGCCTATCACTGGCATCAATCAAGGACACGGTATTGTTGTAGGTTTCAAGCACAGCGATTTGTTTGCCATCATCCAAAAAAATGGCATCGACGTAAGCCGTTTTTTGCTTGCCCTCGTTTTCAGGCAAGATGAGGCTGCTAATGCCTGCGGGTTTTAATGGATCCGTCACATCAACTAGGGTGATATCACGCTTGCCAACCACTAGGAGTGTATTGTCATCACCCAATGTAACTTGCACGGGAGTGGAGGCAATATCCACATATGTAGTCGCCACCTTTTGCGGCGCTTCTGGTGCGGCTAGGTGATAGCTATTGATTTCAAGACGATAACCATGGACGCCTTCGATTACCTCGCCTGAGCGTTTTTTGATATTGATAATATAAGAGAAGGCACTGTCGTTGGAGATAAGGTTAAACATGGGAATTGCATCTTCCGATGGCTCCTCAATCCATTTCTTCTCTTTCTCTATCCCGCCCCGGTCTTTAGCGTTGGTGCGGATAAAATAGGATTTTTTGCCATCTGTGTCCGTAGTCACGATGTAGTGTGAGCTGTCAAAATTCGCGCTCGCGCTGCCAGCAGCATGGGTCAGGGTTAAGGTATGCTGCTTTAAGGGTGACAAGCCGGTGGGTATGCGCAGTAATGGGTAGTTACCAAAGTAGCGATCGATGGGGACTGTCACACCATCGATGCTCAGGCTGCTTACGCCAAGGTTTTTGCCTTGAACAAGTAGCCATTCCCCCGGCGAGAAACGCTCATCACTCATAAGCTTTGGCAGCACTTCGCCTAGGCCGATGTCGAGGCCACCGAGGTCTTTTAGCCCGCTAATGCTGGGAGCGCCATTGTTGACCGGGATCACCCCACTGACGACGGGAGGTGGCTCTTTTACAGACTGTGTATTACATGCTGCCAGTATGAGGACTGTGAGCGATAGGAAGAATGTGCGCGCAGTGGTAAGGGGGGGCTTATGCATTATTCGAAGATCCTTGTCTTAGATGTTAGCTGGGCACTTTACTACTCATTGAGGCATAGGCCAATAGAAAGTAGGTGGGGGGATGGGTGGGGGGTAGTAAAGCCTGCGAAATAAAGGTAGGTAATTTTTTATTATAGCGGTTATTTTATTTGTAGCTGCATCATCAGTTGTATTTTCATTGGTATATTCAAACACGATAACAACGGAGATGGAATCAATGCTAAATATAGCAATTCAAGGAGTTTAATATCGGGCAGTTCAGGCACACCTCCTGAATCCGAGTCGCTAATAACTACAAACCTAATAGGGCTTAACCGACACAGAATTGATAACACTCGCCAGCACTTGAGGAGCCTCATCTAACTTATACCAACCTAGATCAACGGACACCCGCCCTCCCACAACCACAACCACAACCACAACCACAAAAATCAAACCAATTCCACTCACCTGCGCCACTTCCTGACCAACGGGTGTTTAAATCGCTAAAAAGCATATTGCTCTTATCAGCCGATTTGGAGACTTAGGACTCCTGTCCGCTGCAGAAGTATCAAAAATCAAAATTCATAAAACCATTTTTTAATATATTTTAAGTTTTTTATTTCCATTCCGAACATACGAACAAAAAATATACCATTCTCGACCATCAGGGGATAAACCAACACAGTTACACTTTCTAGGCCAGTAAACCCAGGGCAACCACATGAAAAATCTAGGTTTTTCATGTTTTTTTGATTCCTGACTACTGACAACACCCCCACCACTTACCGTAAAAATTTACAAACATCTCATATCACGTTAATTATGAACATGCTAATAGTATTATCTAAAACTTATAACGTTTTAGCTTTTTGACAAAACCTATTTTACTGTTATTGTTTAACCTGTGCAAAACACACAAAACGTAAAATAAATTTTTTAGTAAATTAATTTACCTCAACCTTATCATTTCTACTCGATGAGCAAAAAAAATGTTCCTTACATTTGTTTTGCTTAGGGGTTCGTATTGTTTGGAATATTTATGCCATTACCAAGAATTTTTACGCTTGTTTTTTTTATTTTATTTTCATCTCACAGCCTGTCTCAGATGTCGCTAGACAAGAGACGAATACTATTTTCGGATGGCGACCGACGAGATGAAATCAGCGCGATGAATATTTCTTCAGAGTTTCAAAGTTTTCGCATCTCAATTACCGACATGGAAATGACTGAAAACGGACGCCTTAAAACGGCTGATAATTATGCATTTTCTGCACGGGAATTTATTAGAGTAGGCCCAAGACTGGGGAAAAATGTTCCGCCCGGGAGTGCTCAAAAATTCCGAGTACTTAAACGTAGTCAACCTGAAGAAGATGGCGAATATCGAACCCACATCACCATCGAAACCTTACTGCCTCCGGCACAGGATCACGACGAGGGCTTTCTGGTGAGGCCATCGTATCGCTACTCTATTCCGGTAATCATTCGTGTAGGGGAGCTTGAAGCGACAGCAAAAATCCTCTCGCCAATGCTGGAAGAACACAAAAATAATGCCACAAGAAAAGTGACATTTACCTTATATAAAGACGGTAACCGCTCGATCTACGGCGATGTAGAACTTATTGACGCTGAATCTAATCTGGTGATTAAAAAGCAAAAAGGTTTCGCTGTTTACGCCGAGATTGATCAAGCTAAGTTCTTCATTGATGTTACCGATGTAACCCTACCAAACAACCTATTACTTAGATTTAGCGAGGATCCTGAGTTCGGAGGGAATGCCATAGCAGAGACAAACTTCACGCTCTAACTTTCAACACTTAGCATTAGTACTTTTCACCCAATAAGCATCAATAATTTTCACTCAATCAACATCAACAATAATAAGGTATTTTTATGAAAAAAATAATTGCAAGTCTAGCACTCGCCATCACCCCAGCAATCGCATCAGCTCAAGTATGGAACGAATACGAAATAACCATTGATGTCATCGATTCACGTGGCAACTTAGAGGTTGAGCAAATACAAGAGTTTTCATTCCCCACAATCAGAGTTGATGACTCCTTAGATGTTGGCGCCACCTGTACCACCGCTAGCGCCGCCCCGACAGAGAACGAGCTTTGCCGTGTCGGCCCTGCCGATGCGACTACAGCAATCGTCAATGTGACAGCGTCACCAGAAACAACCTTACTAATGACGCTTGAGGGCAGTACCGTAGACGGGTTTAGAATACTGCCAGTTTTTACAAGCACAGGTTCTACCGAGGATTTTCCGGTAACACCCTTAGCAGGAGAATTTAATATGGAAATCAATGCTTCAATCGAGCTTGTAGATTTCACCGCAGTGACGGGCGAAGAAGTTACCTTGCAATATATGGTACACGCTGAATACTTATAATTAAGAACACCTATTAGTAACAAAACCGCCGGATTTTATCTCAACACAACGAATAAAATCCGGCGTTAACCGCTCTCTAATTACTACTTAATTAAATTCTGTTTTTTAGTTACGCACTAATTTAAATAGCCTATGAAGTATTGGATCCTAGGACTGTTATGCTTGCTGCCTTTACTGCCAGCACTAGCCAACGCGCAAGAAGATCCGGCTTTCACGCAGGAAGACCCTGAGATATTTTACTTGGATATGTTCCTTGAGCGTTATGATCTAGATAGCACTATCGACGCCATCACCTACGACTATGAGGAATTTTATCTAAACCTAGAACAGCTTTCACAAACTTTACGTTTTACACTCTCAGTCGATTATAAAAATAGACGTATCTCTGGCTGGTACATTAAGCAACAAAACCTGATCAATTTGTCTTTTTCCGAACTCGGTAACCAAGGTGCTTCTTGGGTAACTTTTGAGGGGCAGTTATACCTTTCCACTAAAAAACTAACGGATATCTTCGCGTTAACCGCGAAAATAAACACAATAAAGTCTGTTGCGATTATCAGCACTCACGAACAGCACCCAATGATGGCAAAACTTAGCCGCAGCAAAGAATACCGAAAGATAATATTACTCAATGAGCTCAAGGTTAATTACCCTGTACATCCTGATCAATTCCAAATGGTTACGCCGCCGAACATTGCCTTTCGCTACTCAAAATTAGCGCCACTTACCGATCAAACAAGCAGCCAACAGCGCGTAAGCTTGGATGCAAACGGCGATATTCTTAAGCACGCAGTGACACTTTCTCTTAACCGAGGAGATAGTTCAAAAGCACACCTTAACGCCCATAAAAACATTCACTGGCTTAACACAAAATATCGCTACGAGCTTGGCGATGTCCGCCCGATTACTCTACCGGGAATTCCCGTTGGCGGAAGAGGCGCCGGGATACGCTTTGCCATTAATGGTGCTGAGCAAGAAAGTAACCGCCGTCGCTTTGAGGGCTATGCAACCCCAGGATGGGATGCGGAACTTTATCAGAATGGGCGTTTGGTGGCATTTCAGGTAATCGGGGATGATGGTAAATATATCTTCGACAATATGCCTATCAGTTTTGGGTTCAACCGCTTTACAGTCAAACTTTACGGCGGTTACGGCGAAATAAAAAACGTTCCATATGAATTTTTTGGACTAGATAAAAATATCCTCCCCGGCCAAATCACTCCCGAGATATCCGTGGTCAACAGCGCTAGAACGGTGCTATTCAACCAGAGCGAAGAGAACACAAACAACCTTATTACACGATTTAACTATGGCATAAACCATTGGAGCGCAGCTCGAATAAGTGCCGCGCAGCTATCGACCAAAGATCAAGAAAAAGAAGGTGTTATCGGGGCTGGCTGGACAGCCTTACTCCCCCGCTCGCGATTAGATTTAGATTGGTTCAAAGGTGATACAGAGATAAACAAAAGCGCTGCATTTTTATCATCGTTATGGCAAGGGGATTTCTCAGTTAATTGGCGAGATAAAAATATACTGGCCCAAGCTTCAACACAAATCGACGCAAACTATTCTCGTACTTTTGAAACGCTTCGCTGGGGTTTATCTGCTGCTCAAATCAAAACAGATCTAGAACGCACCAACACTTATGCATTACAGTTTTCTTATAACAGTGATTACCTACAACACACGCACAATCTGCTGTTCAGTCGCACTGCAAATAGCTCAACTACAGATACTTTAACTACAAATGGCTCAACAACAGATAGTTCGACATTAAGCAGCCGACATAACGCCAATTTCCGCCTGGGCCGATTCACATTTCAGGGCGAGTTAAAACTAGCACTTGACCAACCCCAAAAGTTTGACAAGGCGTCCATACAGGTACGTACCAACATTAACGGCTTAGCGATTTCTTCCGGGTTTTCTCAAGATCTATTTACAGGCGATAACAACTCAGATAATAACAACAGAAGTAATAACAACCTTAGCAACAAAAAATTTGACGATAAAAAAACGTTTGATCTCAAGCTAACCCAAAAAACACGTTTTGGGCGTTGGGGACTAGGGTTTGCCAATGATTTTTCTGGGGAGCGAACAATCAGCCTGAACTTTAGCACGGATATCGGCTTTGATTCACGCTCGCCGGCCTCACGTCAAGCCTCAAGCATTCACACCACAGTGTTTCACGACACGAACTATAACGGGGTATTTGACGAAAACGACAAGCCTCTTCAAGGGGTTCGGTTTTCCGGTCGACATCACTGGAAGCACTATCAGAGCGACGCCGTAGGCAAGGTACGCTTACCGGGTGCAAATTCATCACAACTTCAATTAATTGAATTAGATAAAAATTCTTTACCTGATCCGTTTTTACACGCGAAACACTTAGGGTTTCAAGTGAAGACACATGCAGGGGGCGCCAACCACGTCACCTTTCCATTATGGCGCACGGTTGAGGTGGAGGGGTTTTTAGTTCGAAAGAATAAAATAGAACTAAACAATAACAACACAAACCAACCTCCACTAACCGCCCTACCCGGTGTAAAAATTTCATTGGCCACCAAAGAGGGTAAACCAATAGTCCGTGCGAGTACGGAATATGATGGTTTTTTTGTTTTCGATCACGTTTTACCCGGAGAGTATTGCCTGAAGGTGGAAGGTCGTTATTTGAAGAAGAAAATCCTGAAATTTGAACATAACAGGTGCTTTGAGGTTTCAGAAAACTCAAAGGATTATATAGATTTAAAGGATGTAGTACTGGTGCAAGGGGAATATCAGCAATAAGCGTAACGGAGTTTATGCTAACAGGGTTGAAGCGGATGCAAACAACTGATTCATCGAGTTTTATCGCCAAGCAAAACCCAGAATTGGTTTTGTCGTGAAATATTTTATTTATTTCACTTATTTCACTTATTTCACTTATTTCACTTATTTCATTTATTTAACTTATCTAAAGGTAACCAATGATATCTAAATATTTAAAAATTAGCCGATTAAAACCCAGGCGCGGTCTTAATCTATTTCTATTGTTAATTCTATTTTCCATTCCGCCATTCGCGGCATCACAAACAGTGACGCCAGGAGACGAATGGGGAGAGTTTACGCTGAGCTGGTCTGGCGCTGGAAAGGTTGAAGCACAGATCTATGAAACAGCAACTATAAACGGCGTGCTTTCCAATCCGGGTCGAATCGCTATAGTAAGCCTGCCAACAACAAGCATTAAACTACAACGAGGTGAAGGGTTTTACCGTTTTTTCCTCAACAAATGCGAGTTTAATAGCTTTAACTGTGATCATGGTGCGTCAGCGTTCCCTCCGGTGGAGATTGGCCCTAAACCAATCCCACCACCAACCGTTACCGCTGAATTTAATAAGAATGCAGTTCGAATCGGTGAGAGTGCCAACCTAGAATGGAGTAGCACCAACGCCGACAGCTGTTCGGCGACTGGCGTTACAGGTGTGTCAGAGCCATCAGGAGCAGTGCCTGCTTCATGGTCAACCGATGGGACTTATACTGCCGAAGTGACTTGCACCAACTCCAGTGGGTCAGCTAGCGGTGACGCTAGCATCGTCGTGCATCCCGACGTCATTGCAAGTAGTGGATTTTCCCCCAACTTAATCAACTCTGGCCAATCAACCACTTACACATGGAATGGTGCCAACGCCACAAACTGTTCTGCCACAGGTATTTCCGGTGTATCAGGACCCTCGGGGAGTATCGTAAGAGCCCTTACTTCCACAACAACCGTCACACTCACCTGTACAGGCCTAGGCAGACCGGATACCTCCACCAGTACTGTGTACGTGCGCCCCACCGCAAACGGCCGCTTTTTACCTAACCCAATTGACGCAGGCCAATCGACAACCTACTCATGGAGCAGCACCAACGCCACCAACTGTTCGGCCACAGGTATATCAGGTGTGTCAGGCCCCTCCGGGAGTATCACTTTAAGTCCAGGCCCGGCCACACCACTAACAGTCAGATTGACATGTACCGGCCCCGGTGGATCTGCATACGATGAAGATACTTTATACATACGCCCTACCGCACACGGTAACTTTTCCCCCGACAAAATCCGCAGAGGCGAGTCATCAACCTACTCATGGAGTAGTAGCAATGCAACAGACTGCTCGGCGTCAGGTATGTCGGAGGCATCACGTGTATCTGGACCTTCAG
>NVXL01000074.1 GCA_002746115.1 Alteromonadaceae bacterium | reverse complement strand
TTGTAAAGCCTGCTCTTTTGAGCCGTCTAGTTTAAATATGGAAAAGTCGCATTTGGCGATATGGAGGCCTTCGAACAGGGCTTTGTCGCCGTTAAATAGGCTTTGCAAGGTGGAGATAAGTAAGGACTTACCAAAGCGGCGGGGCCGGGAGAGAAAGAACCACTTGCCTTGTTCGATGAGTTTTTCAATCAGAGCGGTTTTATCGACGTAGAGGTATCCCTCTTGGATAAGGTTGTTGAATGATTGAATGCCTAGTGGATACTTTATCATCGGTTCTGTCTGGATACCTGTGTACTTAGTGGCTTGCTACCGGTTAAGTGTATCATCTATCTATCGCCTGTCTTTTTTGAGGGGCATAGTTGGGTGCTACTTCCTGTCACGCCCACGTCGCTTTGGTAAGTCGCTATTAATCTCGACTTTGGAATCGCTGGTCGCTAAAAAGCACGCGCCCATTGCTAGGCGCGCGTTAGTTAATAGGCGATTGACCTAAAACTGTGTATTTAAAATTCGTATTTGACGCTTAAAGAAAGGCTTGTACCYGTRTTTTGTTCTAGGACGCGTACYCGCTCTYCGTTACCTWCAATGCCGTCTGCAACTTTACTTATTTGTTCAATTGCAARCTGCTCATCCAGCAGGTTTTTAGCTTTTAGGCTAATSGTAAAGCTATCTGTAGGGTAGAACGAGTAGGAGGCATCCAGYGCRGTGAGGGGTTGYTCGTAAGCGTCATCATGRCCTTGCAGTTTGGCAGCGTAGAATAGTCGCTCGCTAAAATGATTAAGWGCTATTGATGCTGAGTGTTTGGCATTGTTGGAGTCAAAGCCAATAGTCGTGTTAAATACCAAATCCGAATGCCCAGTCATTGCGCGGGTAGGGTTGGTAAAGCCGACAGATTCCGAGCTTTTAATCTCAGAGTCACTTAAAGTTAAGTTACTAGAGATAAAGAGCGCGTTGGCAAAAGGGTAGTAAGCTTCTAGTTCAATACCCGAGACTTCACCGGAGTCACCATTAAAGAATTCGAGGATAATATTATCATCGGAGCCTGGGGTGCGAGCGGTTTCGATTGGCTTGCTGATGTCTTTATAAAATAGTGACACGGTGAAGTTTGCTTCAGAGTAAAACCACTCAAAACGTAGATCCAGATGATCAATGTCGGCACTTTCTAAGCTTGCGTTTCCTTGTACGCGAACATTGAGTACGGGGTCGATGTATTGTGAGTTGGAAACTTCACGTAGTTCTGGGCGTACAACCGTCTCTGCGTAGTTTAAGCGGATTTGAAAGGTGTCGGTACCCATGAGGCCGTCATTGATATAGGTCAGCGCTAAGGATGGGTATAGACCGTCTTCTTGGATGGAGATGCGTTGGTCGGGGCTCTGTAGATCTTCGAGCTGACGTGCAATTAATTGACCGCTAAAATCCAGTGGATCAACCGGGAGTACGGCACGTTTGAAGTCTTCCCAGCGTAGGCCAACGTTAAAGCGCCAGTGGGCACCTAGGGTTAAATCGGCCATTGCATATACGGCATCAGAGGTTTGTGCGGCAACATAACTCTCGGCACCTAGACCACCACCAACAGTGACGTTAAATCGTGGGTCTGTGAGTAGGTTTGCATCTGTGAAAACCTCGCTAGGTGTGCCAGTAAGGGCATCGATGTTAACGCCAATGGTATTGATGTTAACTTGGTAGTCGTAGTACTCGCGGGCTTTTCTAGTTTGTAAAAAGCCGGCTGTAATGTTGAGGGTATCAAGGCCGAGTATGAATGGAAGACGTAGGTCACCACGGAAACTTTCTACTTGGTCTTCTAACTCGACAAAATCAAATACGGCGGCCGAGGAGGTGGCTAAAATATTGGTTGATAAAACCTCGGTGCTGCCTGCAACAACGTTGTTGTTCGCTTGAATTGTGGTTTGATTTGGAATGTCAGTTTCAGCGGTGGAATCTGAGTAAACCCAGTTTAATATGGCGCTGTCGAGTGCCTCAAAGCTAAACTCGAAGGTATGCTCACCCATAATTTGGGCAATATCCATTTTCCGTTCTTCGAAGCGTGTGAAGTAGTTTAGAACCTGCGCATCATCGCCAAAGGGTTTGTTGGTATTAAATCCGCTAGTGATAGATGCTTGGTCTTCATCACTAGAAATCTTATAAAATAGGGCGTCAATTGTATGCAGGCTACCGTAAGATACACCAATATTAACGCCAGCGATTTGTTTGGTCTCTTCTACGCTACGTTGTACCTCGCTGAAGTGTTCGCGAGGTGAGCCAATGTCGGATTTTTTCTGGTTCTTATTACGCCATTTGTTGTCGTAACTATAAATTAATTGTGCGCCGAGTTCTATATCGTCGCCAATTTCCCAAAGGTTACCGATATTGAATTTAAGGCCAAAGTCTGGGGAGAGCGATTTTTTAGTAATGCCAATGTTGCGATCGAGGGAGAGCATTAAATCGCGGTTAATTTGATTTGCTGCGGCTAGCTCTTCTGTTGAGCGCACGTTGTCGGTATCGTTTAAGGTAACGATGTTGGATGCGCTAATATTTCCGCGATATTCATTAATTGCGTTAGCGATAGGGGCGGGCAGGCCGCTGCTGTCGCCCCCGCTAGAGTAAGTTAAGCCGTCGCTTGAGCTTTCGCTGTTGTTTGAGGTGCTGATACTAAAAGACAGTTTGAATTGATCGGGTGCTGTTTTAGTTCTGATATTAATGTTGCCGCCACCAAAGTGACCGGGTAGGTCTGCTGAGTAGGCTTTTTGTACCTTAACGTCGTTTACGATGGAGGTAGGTAGTAAATCCAGCGGAATGACGTTACGGGTTAATTCTGGAGATGGCACTACTACGCCGTTTAACAAGGTGTTGGAATAGCGTTCGCCTAAGCCTCGGACGTAAATAAACTTACCATCGACAAGTGTGAGGCCTGTGATGCGTTTGAGCGCGGAGGCAACGTCGGGGTCGCCGATGCGAACCATTTGTTCGAAGCTTAAAATGTCGGCTGAATGCGTTTGGTTAATTCGTTCGTCGATAATGGACTCAGAACCGGATTGCAAGCGGCCAACGACGATGAGCTCTTCGAGTGGTGCGAGATTGACGTGGTTGGTGTTTTCTTCAGCGTTGGAAACCGAGCATAAGCTTATGGCTACCGTCGCTGAGATTGCAACGGATAACTTGTTTAGCTTTGCGTTAAAAACTTGCATGATTAAACCTATGAGGCTTGAAATAAAAAATTCTGTTGTGTGCAGCACTGAAGGCGGGCTTTATCTTTTTTGTTAAAACCCGCATTTGATTTTGGTGCTGCTATGTTTTGTAGTTCTGTTTTTGCATTTAAGTCGGTGTTTATTAATTATTGATGCTTAATAATTAAAGACCGACAGTCCAGCCAGAAACCCAGTCATTGTCAGCGCTTACGGCACCGATAAAGTCAACTTGCTCGAAGAAAGAGCTTGAGCCTGAGGCGCCTTCGACGGGCGGGGTATTCACGGTAATGACCGTTGTGTTGGCATCTGCTGGCATATCTTCAAGTGTGCTCACGTCATAGACGGGAATGTTGATTGCGCCGCTGTTACCGTTAGTAAATGCCGCTGCGGTGATGTAAGCGGTGTCGCTATCGGCTAAGCCGATTATAATTGTGGCTGGCAGGTCGCCTGCAATCGTGTCGTCGAGCGCGACGTTGTCGGTATTTTCCATATCGTTGATGACCCAGTCAGCTAGTGCGGAGGAATCTGCAAAGGCGGTAGAGTTTGCGTGGTTGCTCATTTTGATGGTTTCAGTACATGCGACGAAGGTGCTTTTGATGGTGGAGATGCCATTGTTAGCCGCATCGCTTGTTTCTGGGCCTTCCGAATCGGCCACTTCGATACATTCGTTACTCGCCATGCCGTCAGCATTGGAGGTGATGATTGAGTTGTATAACTCAAAGTAAGCGCCTTCACGGAATAGTGGGCCTTCTGAATCACCTTTTGATGTTGGTGCGTTTAATACGCCGCCAGCGCCTTCATCAACGTTGCTGGTGATGCAGGTTAGGTTAGAGATGCGTAGTTTGGTTAAGGGCTCAAGGTTGTCCGCACGACCACCACCGGTGTTATCGCCTTCGATACAGCGGTTAGAACCGGCACTGTGCACAACCAATGCGAACTGGATGTTGCCTGCGTAACCTTCTGAATAATCGATGGAGTCATCGCCGGCGTTTACGGCAACGATATTTTTCAGGTTGACAGCACCACCGAACATTTCGAAGCCATCATCAAGCGTGGTGTAAGTTTGAACAAACTCGATAGTGGTGCCAGAACCCACAGCGTTTAAGGTCAGGCCGTTTAGCTCGTCACCGTCAACCACTTCAAAGCCTGCATGCTTAATGACAAGGTAGCGGAGTGTGCCTGAGCTTTCGGTGTTATTAGTGCCACCGTATGTGGAGGGGCGACCTTCTGCGGTGACGTGACAGTTGTGAGGGGTGCTGGTTGAACCAAGCGCTGCGCGCTGGTCGTCAGTACATTTGTTAGTAACGCCGTTACCGTTGATTTGTATGCCGCCCCAAAGGCCGCGATCGGCTGGGGTTGCGGTACCGTCGATTAGGTCGCCAATGGCGCTGAGTATGATTGGGGCAGCGGCTGTGCCATCTGCGATAAGTTGTGATCCACGTGCAATTCTTAAGTAAGTGTCAGGTGCCGCGAAAGCAATCCGGGTGCCGGCTTCAATGGTTAACTTAGGACCTTGGCCAGCTTGAGGAACGGCGACACCTGCGTTGGCGGCGTTTAAGTCGACATCATTACCTACCCAGAGGCTGTCTTCAAAAATGTGTATGCCGTTGTTTGCTAATGCTGGAATAAGTAGGTTTTCTGTCAGCGGATTGGTGTCACTGACGAAACTGCTTGAGTAGCTACAGTTGCCGCTGGCAGAGCTGAATGTTCCCTGAGTGGCGCCGTACTGTGCGCAAGGGTTAACGTCGGCTGCAGGAGTGCCGTCATTTGTGATGACGCGGTTATCAACGGTGGTATTTGACGGGCTTAATTCAATATCGCCACCACATGCGGCGAGAGTTGCAGTTAAAGCGCAGAGGCTCAGTAAGGTCTTAACATTCATCGGAATAAATACTCCTTAATAGGGACTGTCGTCCAAAAGTAAATTTAATTAATTAGCCGAGGACTCACGAAAACGCTGATGCGGGCGTGATTCTGAAGGCGTAAGCTGCAAGTTATTTCGCGTCTGTTTAAAATGTGAAAACTCTAGATTTAAAATATAAAAATACAAAGTTAACGTTCTAGCTTTCTAATGTTCTAATGTGCGGCGAAAATAACAAAATTTAATTGGGTGAACCAAGCTGCGTGGAGTCAAGGTTGCGACGCGTATTCTTCACTAGGTGTATAAAATTAATATACGGGTTTTGTTAAGTTTGTATTATTGAGCCTATAAATTAGGATTTTAAAAAAGGGTAAAACTGTATGTTTTGGTAAGGGCGGGGTGTTTTTGGTTAGCTTTGTTTGGTTTTAAATTGAATTGTTAAGGCTGTATTAATGATTTTAAATTGTTGTTTGTTTTAGGGCGAAAGGGGAGGGTGAAGGTAAGGGGGAGCTGTGGGGGATTGGAGAGGTGGTGAGGAGGGTGAGAGGCTGGTTGAGGTCGCATGCCAGCCTCAAGGTTGGCATGCGACCTTATGAATGTTAAACCTGATCGTCGGGAGCGTTGCCGGGCTTCCATTTAATGTTGCAGCCGATTGACGGTCTTTGCATACTATCTATTTGCTCACCACTAAGTAATTGATCGATTGCCTTGCTTAGCGATTCACCGCTCGAAGGAGTTTTAGTGGAATCATAATTACCAGAGGAAATTCGGTGGGGGCGAGAGTCATCAAATTGACCACGATAAACCAATTCTTTCTCAGCACCAAAGAAATATAAATCTGGGGTGCAAGCGGCGCCATAAGCATGTGCGACGGCTTGGGTTTCATCTAAAAGATAAGGAAAAATGTAGTCGCGCGTTTGCTTCTCAATCTTCATGTGCGCTAAATCATCTTCAGGGTAAGCGTCAATATCGTTACTGTTGATAGCAATAAACGCGATGCCTTTATCTTGATATTGCTTGGCAAGTTCAGCAAGCGCTGGGGCAATATGTTTTACATAAGGGCAGTGGTTACAGATAAACAGTATGACGGTACCTTGCTTGCCTGCGGCATCGTTTAACGAGACTGTTTTGCCTTCGGTATCTGGCAAGCTAAATGCGGGGGCAATACTGGTGAGCGGCATCATGGTAGATTCAATGGCGGCCATTATTGTGTGCTCCTGTTTAGGGGTGTGTAGTCTTACTATATAAAATAAAAGGTATAAAGAATATAAAAGGTATCAAAGAGTATTTGAACCGTACAGATAAGGGGAGGGCTGCGGGGCTGGCTAGAGTGCAAGTTAATACAAGCTAGAGCGTGACAGTTTAGGTCACGCTCTAGTGCTAAGCCCATACTTTTATCTGGATCTTTTATTTAGGCTTTTTTATTTAAGCCTTTTACTTAGGCTGAGGCACGATGCGAAGGTAAGGCTTAGGCTCTTTCCAGCCGTCTGGGTATTGCTCCTTAGCTTGCTCATTAGAGACGGCAGGCACGATGATGACATCTTCCCCTTGCTTCCAATTAACTGGCGTAGCAACCTTGTGCTGGGCTGTGAGCTGGCAAGAATCAAGTACACGCAGTACCTCATCAAAGTTACGGCCAGTACTCATTGGGTAAGTGATAGTGAGCTTCACTTTCTTGTCAGGGCCGATGATAAATACCGAACGGATCGTCGCATTGTCGACAGCTGTACGTTCTTTAGCTTCGCCAGAGGCGTTCGGGTGAATCATGTCATATAGCTTGGCAACTTCTAGATCAGTATCACCAATCATCGGGTAGTTAACCGCAGTGCCTTGAGTTTCTTCGATGTCGCCTAACCAGCGCATATGATCTTCTACAGAATCGATACTTAGACCAATCGCTTTACAGTTGCGCTTATCAAACTCAGGCTTTAATTTGGCGACGTAGCCAAGCTCAGTGGTACATACAGGGGTAAAGTCTTTAGGGTGGGAAAACAGTATCGCCCAGCCATCACCAATCCACTCGTGGAAGTTGATTTTACCTTCGGTGGTGTCGGCACTAAAATTTGGGGCAGGGTCGCCAATGCGTAATGACATAGTATTTCTCCGCTAAGTAATTGACTGAATAACTGACTAAATAGACGAAATAAACGTAAATAGATGGTACAGGCACAAGAGTGACACGATAGGTGCAAACCTGTAGAAGCCCGCGAAATCGGAGTTTACTATATACCTAAACTCGTTAGCAGGCCAAATAGAAACTCGGCCGAAAACAAGCGTAAATACGATTTAGGTGATGCTTAGACGATCCTTAGGTGAGTCAAGGGGCAATCGCTTAAAAATCACACGCCAAGTTGCTAGCGTGTGATTAACATTCTCATGTTTATTGAGTGCTTGCTTTATCTGAGTAGCTCTCGCAGATAGTTTGGATTTTATTCAGGTTCTGCATAAATATGTTGACGACTGTTGGGTCAAATTGCTTACCGGACTCATTCTGGAGGTAGTCGATGGCTTTCTCTACAGGCCAAGGTTCTTTGTAGCAGCGTCGGCTGGTGAGCGCGTCAAACACGTCTACGAGTGAGACAATGCGACCAAGCAAATGGATATCTTCACCTTCAAGGCCGCGAGGGTAGCCATTGCCGTCCCAGCGTTCATGGTGTTCACGTGCGATAATGGCGGCATACTGCAAGACTTTGCGTTTTGACTCTTTGAGCAAATCGTAGCCGATTTTGACGTGTGTTTTCATCTCCTCCCACTCTTGACCAACGAGCTTGCCGGGCTTGTGCAAGATTTGATCTGGAATGCCGACTTTACCGATATCGTGCAAGGGCGCAGCGGCTTTGATACGTTCACAATCTTCTTTTGAGTAACCAAAAGAGCTGGCGAGCAAGGCGGCCATTTCCGCGACGCGATAAATATGCTTGCCGGTTTCGAGCGAGCGGCTTTCTATTGCGCCACTTAAAATACAGACAATTTCACGCTGGGTATTTTCAATCTCTTCACGCAGGCGGTGGTTTTCATAGGCAATCGAGACATTGCTGCAAAACAGTTCAATAAGGCGCTTGTCGAGATAGCTGAGTTGATGCGGGTGTTGCACAAATAATAGATGATAGTGCCCCTCGTTGGTTTCTGAATACAATACGAAACGACCGTCCTCGTACACATGGCTGTGCTGACTAAGCGCCTTGCTTAAAAGTTGACGATCGTCTTCAGGTAAGCAGTTGGTGGAGGGTGAACCGATATAGTCGGTGTATTTACCGACGGCAGCCAATATTTGCATGCTCGTAGGGGAGTCGGTGACGGAGAAGCCAGAAATTTGCAGCATAACTGCGTCGCGCGAGAGTTGCAGTAGGGAGATAAGTTGCATTAAGACTGCAGAGGTAAAGGTCTGTAGCGAACGAGCTTCGAAGATGTTGGCCGTCGCATCAATGACCATCTCAAGGCCCTGACGGTTGTTGTCGAGCGAGACGATGTCGTCATAGGCACGCAAGGCGCTGCACATTAATGTGTAGAATTTGGTTTCGGTTAATTCGGTTTTGTCTTTATAGTCGTTGATATCGTATTTTGCGATGACTTCTTTTTCAGGCGCATAGCCGGGCTGACCGGTACGCAGTACTAAGCGGGTTGCGTGATAGTGCAGTTCTTCACGGATGTGTCGAACCAATTCTAATCCGGCGTAGTCGGTTTCCATCACGACATCAATCAGGCAGAGTGCGAAGTCATCGTTTTTCGCCAATATTTCACGCGCATGCTCGGCACTATAGGCACTGACTAACTCAACCGGGCGGCCTTTTAGTTCGAAATTACGCAATACCATGACGGTAACTTTATGAATTTCGGGCTCGTCATCAACAATGAGTACTTTCCAAGCATTTTCGGGGATGACAGTAGCCTTAGGTTTGTTGGCCTTGGTGTCTGTGTCCTTGTTGCGGTTAGAAAATAGGGGGTTATTTAGTTTGCTCATACCTTAGGCCTAGCTGAACTTGATTCGTAAGGTCTTGTTCGTTTAAATGTGATTGTTTAAAAATGTTCGCTTAAATCGTAGGGCGACACTATGTAACTTGAGCTAGCGTAACTTGGACTAGTTTGATGCTGTAGAGTTGCTTGTAAATCAAACAAAATCCCTCTCTTTAATTATTTTCAATGCTGTACCTGTATTGTGAGTTGCGTCAGCAAAATCTGGACGAATCTCCAAAGCTTTACGAAAGCAAAACAAGGCTTCATCGGGTTGATTGTCTTTTAAGTAGACTCGGCCGAGGTTGTTATGCGCTTGAAAAAAGAAGGGCGCAAGGTCGATTGCTTGCTTTATGTCTTGAATGGCTTGCATGGTATTGCCTTCGCTCATGGCCATTAATCCGAGGTTGTTGTAAATGTCGGGGTAGTTACGTTTGTATGTAAGCGCTTGTTGGTAGTGCTTTCGTGCCTCGTCGAAACGGTCGAGCGCCTGCAAAGAGAAGCCCGCGCCGTAATAAGCCTCAGCATAATCGGGCTTTAGCCGAATAGCGCATTTGTATTGGTCGAGCGCTTGTTCGTGTTCTTCTTCTTCTTGCAGTATGACACCAAGGTTACTGTATGCTTGGGCGATGTTAGGGTTATGGCGCAGCGCAGTTTGATAGGCAACTTGCGCCTCTTTAAGCCGGCCTAGCTGTTTTAATACGTTGCCACAATTGTTGTGTGCTTCGGCATAAGCAGGCAGTACGCTAAGTGATTGCTGGATTAAATCGAGAGCCAATTCATGCTGGTTACTTTGGTGTGCAATTACGCCAAGCAGATGCAGCGCTTGGCCATGCTTGGGCTTGGCGCTTAGAATTTGCTTGTATATTGCTTCAGCGTTCGACAGGTTGCCAGCATTGTGATGACGCATGGCGACCGATAGGGCTTGGTCTACACTAAGTGCTTGGCTTTCTTGCATAAATACTCTGTCGTTATTTGCTATTGGCTATGTTGTTCTGGGTGTGCGGTATTTGAATTTGAATTTGAATGTCTATTGCTTAATGTCATAACTCATTCTCAAGTCTAGTCTATATGTATTGGGGCAGCGGGATTTTGTCTTATGTCAGTGATTTTTTTGAAATTTTTTGGAGGTGGGTTTTGGGGCAAGAGATTGAACGTAAATTTTTGATTGACCGGGATAAGTTGGGCGAACTAAGCGGTGGGACGCGTATTTGTCAGGGCTATATTAATACTCAGGACGAAACGGCGGTGCGCATACGCATTAAAGGCGAGAAGGCCTTTCTGACAATCAAAGGCAAAAATGTGGGCCCCGTGCGTGCGGAGTTTGAATACGCTATTCCAATGGATGATGCTCAAAACATGCTGGAGAGTTTTTGCAGCGGCGGCACTATAGATAAAACGCGTTATGAGGTGGCATATAAAGGCCACACTTGGGAAGTGGATATATTCTATGGTGCAAACCAAGGGCTTGTGTTCGCGGAAGTCGAGTTAGAGGATGAGCACGAAGAGGTGATAATGCCAGCATGGGTGACAACGGAGGTCACAGAAGACCCCCGCTATTATAATGTGAATTTGTTAAGTTACCCTTTTTGCGATTGGACCTAATTTAACTGGCTCCACTTTGGCCAGTGCATTGAAGGCGTGCACATGGTGCGCCTTAAAGCATCTTAAGGCGCTTCTACCTAAGGTGCATCTACAGAAGAGCGTTCACCATAGATGAAAATTTTACATCGCCGAATAAACCCTCTGAAACCGCGTTTTACAGCATTACCTATTTGTATTCCAATTAGGTAAGCGCAGGGCACTAAATACAGCGTCACTACCGAGGCGAATAACACGCCAAAGGCGAGTGAGATTACCATAGGAATCAAAAACTGCGCTTGTAAGCTGCGTTCAAATAAAATAGGCATCAGGCCGACAAAGGTGGTGAGTGAGGTGAGCGTGATCGCTCTAAAGCGGTCAATCCCGGCATTAGCGACAGCATCAAAAGCACTCGCACCTTGTTGGCGTAGTTGATTTATTCTATCGAGCAATACCAAGTTGTCGTTGACGACGACACCCGCGCAGGCGAGAAAGCCGAAAGCCGACATCATCGAGATATTATTACCGAACAACATGTGACCAAAGATCGCGCCCATTAATCCAAAGGGGACAGCGAGCAATACCAAAAATGGTTGGAATATGGATCTAAATGCCACCATGAAAACAGCTAATACTACTAGGAAGATTAATCCGAAGTTGACACCAAAACTACTGCCAAACATCGCTTGAGTACGTAAATTTCCCCCTTTTGAAAGCTTAAACCCGTGGAACTCTCGTTGCCATTGCGGGGTGTAATCGCTCATCATTGTATCGGCGATTTCACTGGCGGAGAAGTCCTCTTGCACATCGGCTGTAATCGAAATGTTGCGCAGGCGATCGGTACGATTGATGGTGCTAAAGCCCGGCACTAAGGACACTTCCGATACGGTATGTAATGGGATTTCTATGCCTTTGCTATTACGCACACGCATAGAATCTAAGGTGTCGAGAGTGCTGCGATCTTCTTTTGGGTAGCGCAGCATTACACGGACATCTTCTTTACTGCGCGGAATTCGCTGAATTTCCTCACCATAAAAGGATTGGCGTACTTGGGTGGCGATATCACTTAGGCTGATGCCAAGGTGCTGAGCATGGGCTTTAAGGTTCATCTCAACTTCGGAGCGATCAGAATCGAGATCGCTCCGGACATTTTCTACGCCGGGGTAGGCGGACAGGGTGTCGATGATGCGTTGGACGGCGATTCGCTGAAGCGCTCGATCGTTACTGCCGATGTTAAGGTTTAACGAAATATCGGGTTGCGCGCCATTGATGGTAAAACCTAAGGAATAACTTTGAGCTTCAGGTATTGAACCAATATTTTCCTTGAGCTGGCGAGTTACCTCCTTAATTGAGATGATGCGATCCTCTGCGGGTTTTAATCCAATAAATACGTAGGACGTATTCGATGCGATGCCTTTGGTTATTCGGCTAATAAAAGGATTGCCTGCATTTTTTTCTAAAAACTCTTTGTCCGCTTGCAGGGCAAGTGCTTTTTCTTCAATAAAAGTAGCAATATCATACGAGTTTTTTACTGGTGAACCTGCAGGGTAGGTAACGTTCACCAAGATGAAATCATTAGGTACGTTCGGGAACAGTTGTGTTTTCATCCAGCCGCCTGCAAATAAGGATAATGAAAGCACAAATACACTAAAAAACCCTGCCAAAGCGCTCCACTTGTTGTGCAGCATGATTTTTAGTGAAGGCTGATAAATGTTTTTTGCAAATGATGCTAAAGCGTCAGAAAAAATATGCCTGATTTTTGTTAGTCGATTAATTAAATCGTGTTTGCTGGGCGTCTCTGGTTTCATGTGAGTGAGGTGTGAAGGCAAAATAAGTAATGACTCAATGAGGGAGAAGCTTAAACTTAAAAGCACGACATAAAATATAGATTCGGTAAAGGGTTTTACGTCGGAAGGTACGCCTATCATCGGTAAGAAAAACAAAATTGTGCTGATAACGGCGAGTGTGACCGGTTTAAGTACGCCTATGGCACCAATGGATGAGCCTGCTTTGCCTTTGATTCCCTTGCTTTGCTGGCTATAAATACTTTCCCCGACAATGATGGCGTCGTCGACCACGATCCCTAACACCATAATAAGTGCAAACATTGATAACATGTTAAAGGATATGCCAAAATATGGCAGTAGCCAAATCGTACCCGCAAAGGTGGTTGCAATGCCCGCGACAACCCAGATAGCAATTACGGGGCGTAAAAACAGCATCAGAATAATAAAGACCAAAGCTAGTCCGCCAAGGGCGTTATCTTTTAGGAGTGAAAATCGATTGTCATACATCTCCTTCATGGTATAACCGATTTTTACATCAACTCCTGCCGGCAATCGCTCGCGCAGCTCTTCAATGTATTTTTTCGCACTAGCGGTGCCTTCAATCAGTTGCGGGTCGTCGCTGAGCAATACCTGAAAATCCAGGCCTTGAATGCCATTGTAAAAAAAGTCTACGTCGACCTCTTCAAAACCGTCGGTGATGTTGGCAATATCACCGAGCTTTAAAAAACTACCGTCTGGGTTGTTGCGTAATACGATGTCGGCAAATTCATGGCCTTTATAGGCCTGTGCCCGAGTTTGGATCTGGATGTTGCCTTTTTCGGTACGCACTGTGCCGGCGGGTAAGTTAATGGAGGATTTTCTGACGACTGCGGCAATTTCATCAAAGGTTAAATTGTAGCGGCGCAGGTTGTATTCAGAAATTTCAATGGCCACTTCGTCGTTCTTGAGGCCACCGGTAATGACGACTTGTGCGATGCCTTCGAGTATGGCCATTTCGTCACGAATTGAATAAGCAATACTTTTTAATTCGCTTAGATCAACGTCACCAAAGAGGGAAAAAAACATTAACGGAACACGGTTAACGCGTTGGCTGATGAGTGGGCGTTCGCCGGTATTGGGTAAGGTACTGATCGAGTCTACTTTATTTTTGACATTGTTAAGTACGTCCTTAACATTGTAGCCATCGACGATTTCGATATTGATCACGCCAACGCCTTGCTGTGCAGTTGATGTGATTTGGAATATCCCTACGATATCGGCAACCGCTTCTTCGATTCGAATAACGATCTGTTCTTCGACCTCCGTAGGAGCTGCACCCGGGTAGCTCATACTGATGTCTACATAGTTTTGCGCAGTAGACGGGAATACTTCTTTATTAATATTAACAGCGCCATACCAGCCGCCAAGTAACATGGCGATCATTAGTAAGTTGGCGGCAATCGGGTTATCGATAAACCACTGAACCAAGTGTCGCATATTAAATACCTCCCAGCTGTGTCTCGGTTTCTGGTTTTACACGGGTTCCTGGGGATAATAAGCTTTGCTTTTCAATGACGATCTGGCGGCCTTCTGGGATCTCGGCGCGTATCCATGCGGTATTAGGGTCTTTGTGCAGTACTTGGGTGTGCACGAGTTCTAGGTCGTTGTCTTCGTTGAGGACATAAATCTTGTCGCGTTTAAATACGGCTTGACGTGGGAGCACGTATACATTGTCGAGCGTCTTACCTTCAATTTCAGCCTCAACAAATAAGCCAACAATTAAGGGTACTTGCTGACTACCCGTCAAATTGTTACCGAAGGGGTTAGCTACCTCGGCGACGGCAAAGTGCATGCGAGAAGCGGTATCTAGGCTAGCCTCAGTGCGGACGATATGCCCCTGCCATTGCTGGTGTTTCCCCGCGACAATTGCACTAAGCGTGACTTTGGGTTGTTGATCTTTACGAATATTAGTGCCGATGGGAAGGGCGACTAATGCCGCTTGTTGATCCGATAGTGGCAGGCGCACACGAGCAATTGAGGTATCGTAAACTCGCGCAATTATAGTGCCGGGTGTTACGTATTGACCTAAGTCGACTTGGATTGTGAGAATACGGCCATCGAATGGTGCGGAGATATAGGTGCGAGCAATATCACGCTCGGCTTTTGCGACATTGGCGGCAGTCGATGCAACCCGAGCTTTAGCGGAATACAGCTGGGGCTTACGTAGGAATAAGTCATTGGCGCTTTGGTTGCCCACGTCGCGCCAAGTGCGTTTGGCTTCATGTGCGCGGCCTTGCTCTTCTGCAAGTTGCTGTAAGGCGTCGGCGTGGATGGTTTTGGCGTTGAGTAAGGAGCCTTGGTAGTCACTGTCGTCTATGCGGACAAGTGATTGGCTGAGTTGAAAAAATCCGCCATCGACAAACTGTTCATCAACACTAATCACTATGCCACCGACTTGGGCAACTAAATTGAGTTCGCGTCGCGGCGTTACGGAGCCTTGGCTAACAACAGATAAGCGGGTGGTCTCCATACGAGCGGGGACGACCTGTACCCGCGGTAGAGCGACTTCAGTATTATTGTCGAAATTGGCTTTGGGTTTGGGTTTCATTGTGGCGACGGCATAAGAGGCAAGTCCGCCAAGCATGACAATAGCGACAGGTAGTAGATAGGTTTTAAAAAAGCTTCGATTGGATATTGCCGCAGTACCGGGGTCCCCGGAATTGTTAGTGGCGGCTTGTGCATCGGAGTGCATGCTTTGGTTATCCATGGTTTACGTATCCTGACGTTTAGGGCTGAAGATATACTTAGGTTTATATGTGCACATACTAGACTAATAAACGTCAATATAATGTCAACGTTTGAACTCATTCTTAGTGTTTATAGTTGGCGCACGTAGAACTCGGCACTCTGACAGTGAAATTAACAAAATGATCCGGAGATTGATGTATGAGCAGTAAAATAAATCAGGATAACACAACTTCGATTACGGACAATGAGCCGCAAGCCTTTGACGGCAGCTGTTTATGTGGGCAAGTTAGCTTGCGTATTACACCACCTTTAAAGCTGATGCAGTATTGTCATTGCGCCCGATGCCGGAAAGTAACCGGGAGTGCACATGCATCTAATATTTATATTGATAAGTCACAATTGCAGTGGGTAAGTGGAGAGGCTTTGGTAAAACGATTCGAGCACCCTGACGCCAAGTACTATGCAGCGGCATTTTGTTCGAATTGCGGGTCTAGTTTGCCTTGGCAGGTCAAGCAGGGGGATACCGTCGTGGTGCCAGCGGGCTGCTTAGATGGTAAGCTGAATATTGAGCCTAAGCAAAATATTTATTGGGACTCACGCGCGTGCTGGTTTAAAGATAGTGGTGAGCTACCTAAATTTGCAGAGCTACCACCAAGAAAGCCTAAGCCCGCGGAATAGTCCTAAGGGGCTGTATTTATATAGGTATTGGATCTTAAGGCTTTTGGTTTAGGCTTTAGGGGAAGAATTTAGATTTTATCTATTATTAATAGCGGAAGCCTGAATGTAAAGGTGGAGCCTTTACCGACCGTACTCTCAACACCGACGGCGCCACGATGGCGATCAGCGATATTTTTCACGATCGACAAGCCCAGACCTGTGCCGCCAAGTTCGCGTGAGCGGCCTTTATCAACACGGTAAAAACGTTCAAAAATACGTAACTGATGGTAGGGGGTAATTCCGACGCCGGTATCGGTAACTGACAATATTGCCTCGGTTTCAGTTCTGCAGACCTTGACGGTAATTTGACCGCCACTAGCGGTGTATTTTACGGCGTTGACGATTAAGTTATCGATTAGCTGGTTAATCGTTTGTATGTCACCATTAATGAATATGTACTGATCCTGTATATCCACAGCGACGTCTAATTGCTTCTCTTGGCAGGTGCTTGCGTTCGTCGAGATCGAGCGAAGTGTCGCTTCGGCGATATTAATCGACTGGAAATTTTGTGGGCTCTCGTCCGACTCCAGGCGTGAAATCGTCATTAAATCGCTTACCAGCGCGGATAGACGTAAATTCTGAGCTTGTATTTTGCTCAGGAAGTTATCGCGGGTCTCGCTGTCCATTTGCTTGTCGTCCAGCATGGTCTCGGTCAGCCCGCGAATGGCTGTGATCGGGGTTTTAAGCTCGTGCGAGGCATTGGCCACAAAGTCGCGACGAATATGCTCAAGGTGATCTAGTTCGGAGACATCATGCAATACGATAACCGCCCCGATAGAGTCGTTTTTGTCGTTATAAAGTACGGCGACGTAGACATCCAAGACCAGTGCCTCGGAGCCTTGCTTTAAGCGCATTTGCGCTTTTACTGGCACTTGGGTGCTGATCGCCTGTTCGAGTGCTTGCTTGATTTCTCGGCTGCGGATCTGCTCTCCAATGGGTTTGTTAATGCAGGTTTCCGTCGATAGTTTAAGTAGTTTGGCCGCTGCGTGGTTGATATGGACGATCTTTTGCTCTTGGTCAACATCAATAACGCCCTCAACCATCCCCCGAAAGATAGTCGTCAGTCGTTTATGTTCTGTAGAGACTTTGGCGATTCTATCGGAAGTATTGCGAGCCATGCGGTTGAAGGCTTCCGCGAGCTTGCCAAGTTCGTCTTGTTGGGTTGTTTGGATGCGTTTTTCGTACTCGCCTTGTGAGATGACTTCCGCCAATGAGGATAGTTTACTAATGCGATCGGAAACCCGCTTGGCAAAATAAAACCCGAGAATCAGTGCAGCAAGGGTCACTATGATAACGCTGATTGCGATAATCGCCCGTAACTGAGAGAGTTTCTCGTCGATTGCCGACAGTGGCAGGGATACCCGAACAAAATCGCTGTTGGTATTAGTGTTGGGGGTGATTTGCTGTGCTCGATATATCATGTTTTGTTCGAGCGTATTACTAAAGCGTGAGGACACGCCAAAGCCATTGCGCTTAGCATCAATAATTTCGGGGCGGTCACCATGGTTATCCATAAGAGAGGCCTGACCACGAGAATCGGCGATGACTAAGCCATCGAAAGAAACCACGGTTAAGCGGCTTTGGGTTTTTCGGCCAAGATGCTCTAGCGTTTGCTGTAGTTGCTCCTTGCTATCGTTTTCGAGTATTTTAGCTGTCACTTGGGCTAGAAACTCGGTACGTACGGCGAGTGATTGATCAATATCCCGCATACTCGACTCAGTGACTTGTCGGATAATAAGCGCGCCCATTAGGGCGGTAGAAACGATGGTGATAGCGACGTAGGCGGTATATAGGCGCCATAAGAACTGCGAGCGAAATAACATGGTGAGGGGCTTTCTCTATCAATAGTTCTAGTAATGGATAGCTCTAGTTTACGTCTTTAAAGCAGTAACCGACGCCGCGCACAGTCTCGACGTAGTATTGGTCATCCCCAAGCTTTTTACGAATCGCTCGGATGTGCACATCAATACTGCGGTCTATCACCATAACATCGTCGCCACTGGCTTGATTGAGCAATTGCTCGCGCGAGAAAACACGCCCAGGGTGACGCGCTAGATAGTGGAGTAGGCGAAACTCAGTCGCGGTAAGTTTTACCAACTCGCCGCGAAGGTAGACCTTGTGCTTACCTGCATCGATTACCAAGCCGTCTGCTTCTATATACTCTTTAGTTGGCTCGCTAACGGCGTTGCGACGCAGCATCGCTTTGACGCGGGCGACCAGCTCACGTGGGCTGAAAGGCTTAGCGATATAATCGTCAGCGCCGATGCCTAAACCTAAAACAACGTCACTCTCTTCGCTTTTGGCCGTGATCATAATGATCGGAATGTGAGCGGTGCGATTACGGCTCTTCACATTGCGGCAAATCTCAAGGCCGTCCATGCCTGGCAGCATAATGTCTAGTAAGGCAAGGTCCGGCATTTTTTGTTGAATCAGAGCTAGGCCTGCTGAGCCATCGAGGGCACTGAAAACCTCATAACCCTCACGTTTTAAGTTATAACTTAAAACCTCTAAAATATCGGGCTCGTCTTCGACGATGACTATACGYTTCTGTGACATAAGATCTATCTGCTTTTATTAGTGGAGGCATTCTAAGTAGCGTCGCTAGTTTAACTGGCAACTATTAAGGCCGTGTTAAGAGTTAATTTGTGCTTAGATAAGTCTTCAGTAATCGCATTTTGAAGTATTGTCCCTTATTCCTTGCTCATGTGATCTTAATTTAAGTGCCGTCTTCGTGGCGATTGACTTGGTGGAAACATGCGCTTAACGGCTTGTTTTCTCTAGTTGTTGGGTTAAATATTGCTATACTGCGCAGAAGATATGAGGGTGTCGCGGATGGTGCCTGCTGTCTTAGTCGTAAGTGATCGTTTTCATTAAGGTTTCTTAATAAATTAAGCTGTCCATCGGTGTCCTTATTATTATGAGTGCCAGTGTTTCCGTATCTCGTCCCGAAAGCTTCCAAATTAAAGGAACCCTGCTCCCTCTGACTGTGTTAGAGCTGCGCACTTTCAAGCTCGAAATCATTGACTCTGAACTACGTGCCAAAGTGGCCACATCACCTAGCTTCTTTGCCGGTAATCCGGTAGTGATTAGTTTTGAGGTTCTCTCTGAGACCGAAAGCCAAAACGTCAACCTAGAGAAGCTGTCGCAACTATGCCGTCAGCTCGGCTTTATTGTGGTAGGCATTAAAATCGCCGGAACCTTTTTTGAGGCTCAAGCAAAAACACTTGGGCTCGCAGTCTTTACTCCCGGGCGTAACAAAAATGCGGCGTCAAA
Organism: Alteromonadaceae bacterium; assembly: GCA_002746115.1. Lineage (GTDB taxonomy): Bacteria > Pseudomonadota > Gammaproteobacteria > Pseudomonadales > Cellvibrionaceae. The sequence continues at coordinate 4,364 of NVXL01000074.1, read as the reverse complement.
ATCTGAAGCGCTCGATGTGGCGGACACGCCTGCACCCGAGGATTCAAATAACGCAGTAAATGATGAAAGGGAAGTAGAACAGCCCGGCTCAGCCCCTGTAGCTAACGCCGAGCCAATTCCGGCAAAAGTGATTGATGAGCCGGTGCGCTCAGGTCAGCAAATCTACGTGCCAGGCGATATGATTATTTTGTCCTCAGTCTCAGCTGGAGCAGAAGTTTTAGCGGGTGGCAGCATTCATGTATACGGCCCGCTTAGAGGGCGAGCCCTTGCTGGCGTGCAGGGCATAGAGAGCGCCAGAATTTTTTGCCAAAGCCAGGAGGCCGAGCTTATCTCCATTGCAGGGCACTTTATGATTGATGAGGAATTACGCAATGCTCATTGGCGTGAACCTGTACAGGCTTGGTTGCAAGGTGACATCCTAAAAGTTGATAAGATTTAGTTGCGTATTAATGAGCCGCTGAAGAGTTATATATTACAGATAAAATTATTTGCTATCCACAGCTATCCATAACTATCTATAGCTACCCATAACTATTCACAACTATTCGTTTACTCTCTTATCTTGGAGTTGAAAGTTAAGAGCTGAGAATTGGGAATAGTTTGTTGGAAACAGTTTGTTGGGGATAGCGAAGAACTAAATTATAAAAAATAACGAGCGTGGTAATAAACCACCGTTTGGTAATAACTACGAGAAAGCAACGTACAATTGATACGTTGGCTGGGACCAAAAAATTAGCGCTGTTATAAACAGCTCAGACAAGATAGAGGGGTAAGGCATTTTGGCAAGGGTAATTGTGATCACCTCAGGTAAGGGCGGCGTTGGCAAGACGACTTCAAGCGCAGCAATTAGCAGTGGGTTAGCGATGCATGGCCATAAAACCGCGGTGATTGATTTCGATATCGGGCTTCGAAATCTCGATTTGATCATGAACTGTGAACGGCGAGTTGTCTACGATTTTGTCAATGTCATCAACGGCGAAGCCACGTTGCACCAAGCCTTGATTAGAGATAAACGCTGCGACAATCTTTACATCCTGCCAGCATCGCAAACACGGGATAAGGACGCCCTAACAAAAGAAGGCGTGGAGAAGGTATTAGCTGAGTTGGCGGCAGATGGTTTTGAATTTATCATTTGTGACTCGCCAGCAGGCATCGAGCACGGCGCCTTTATGGCATTGTATTTCGCGGATGAAGCCATCGTAGTGGCAAACCCAGAAGTCTCGTCCGTTAGGGATTCTGATCGTATCCTCGGGATACTACAAAGCAAATCACGTCGTGCCGAAAACGGCGAACGTGTGGCCGAACATTTACTGCTGTCGCGTTATAACGCCGAGCGGGTTGAACGTGGTGAAATGTTGGGTGTCGAGGATGTTGAAGAAATTCTGGCCACCAAGCTACTTGGGGTCATTCCAGAGTGTGAGTCTGTATTAAAAGCCTCTAACCAGGGGCTGCCAGTGATTCATGACGCTCAAAGCCGAGCGGGGCAAGCATACAAGGATGCTGTAGCACGTTTACTCGGTAATGATGTTGAGCAACGCTTTTTAACGCCAGAACATAAGGGATTCTTCCAGCGTTTGTTTAGGAGGAGTGCATGACCTTTTTCGATTATTTTGCTAACAAAAAACCCACAACTGCATCGCTTGCCAAAGAGCGTCTGCAAATTATTGTGGCGCACGAGCGTAATTTACGCAATCAGCCAGATTACTTGCCTGCCTTGCAGAAAGAAATCATGGAAGTGATTTGTCGATACGTTGATGTGAATGTTGATGATGTCGATGTACAGTTGGATAAAAATGGCAATTGCTCCGTGTTGGAGTTGAACGTTACTCTGCCAAATACACGGAATTGATTTTTAGCAGAAAATATATTTTTGATGCGCTGCCTAATGGCATTTATTTAGGCGGCGTATTATTGTACGCCACCTAGTTTATACGTCCTGTTTTACGACATGCCCACCTTAATCCATCTCGCTTTTCTCGTTACCTTGTATCAGCTCGATTTGAGTGGTTTGTGAATGAAGTGCACCTGCGGCAACGGTGATTTGATTTTCCCGTGCATTCGCGCTTTCGATACATACCATATGCTCATAATCATCAAACTTAAAGTTTGAGAGCGCTTTTGATTTTTCTACCCAAGGGTTCCAAATAACCAAAGAGCGGCTACCTTCACGAGTAATGGATAACTCTTTTAATGCATCATGGAGACGCACTTGCGGGCGGCAATCCAAATAAACTCGGTCGGTTTCTTCAGTAAAATTTAAGGCAAAAACGTCTTGCTCAAAATGCGCGTCTTTCACATTATCGTAGTAGCGGTAGCCTTTGGTGCCGACGATGCGCACATCGTTAATATGCGTCACCGGGAAGTAAGTGTGTAAGGCCTCGCTAATCACAAAGTCTTCTCCACCTTGATTGTGGGTGGTGAGCGTCATAGTGAGTGTTTTACCAATGCCGATACGTAGCTCGAGTAAAAAATCATGCGGAAATTGTGACCGATCAATATCGTCAGGGTTTAATTCAAAGGTTAATTCCGTCGCATTCTGTATCGTCTCACCATGACGAAAATGCCAAGTTGCGGTGCGAGCCAAACCGTGAGCGCCCTTATTGCTGTCGCTAGGGTGGGCGCCAAACCATGGCCAGCAGACAGGCACGCCGCCGCGAATCGCCTTGCCTGGTACATATCCCTCCTCGCTACTCACCCATAACAAATCATTTTGGCCCTTGGGGGTGAATGAACATATGTGGGCGCCTTGCAAACATATAGAGGCTTTAGCCCACTCGTTACTAATATCAATAAAACTTAAGCCATTGTCGTTTTGGCGCGTTTGAATAATAGGAGTCGTCATTGTGAGGGTTCTCGTAGTATTGGTTAAGGTGGTACGTTGGGAAATAATTCTAATTGGGTTGGCGCGTCGTCAGCATCAATGTTAAAAAAGCGCACACCAATGCCAAGTAAGCGCACCGGTAATTGCGAGCGCTCAAGTGCTTGCTCTAACATTTGTTGGTAATCTGAAATCCGCGCAGCGGTGCCGACCCGCTCCAAAGTGGTGCTACTAAAGTCGTTAAATTTTACTTTCACAAAGGCTTTAGATACGCGATATTTATCGTCGAGTTTGCTCACGCGTCGTCGCAATTCCACTAGTAAGTCAGGCAGTTGATTTTTACAGCTCAGCAGATTGGGTAAATCATTCGGATAAGTATGTTCGACGCTAAGGGATTTACGGATACGGTTAGGTTTAACGGGGCGGGTATCAATGCCGCGCGCCAGCTCATATAAGCGTTTACCGAATGAGCCAAAATGCTGATTGAGCTCCAGCAAAGTCCATTGGAGAATGTCGCCACAGGTGTGGATATTCAAGGTGTGTAATTTGTTGGCGGTGACCTTACCTACGCCATTGAGCTTCTTAACCGGTAGGGTTTTAACAAACTCAGCCGCCTCGTTTGGGTGAACCACAAATAGGCCGTCGGGTTTGCGCCAGTCGCTCGCAATTTTGGCTAAAAACTTACAGTTGGCAACGCCTGCGGACACCGTGATTTGTATCGAGTCAAAGATTCTCTGGCGGATTTCTTGAGCAATAAGCGTAGCGCTGCCGTGGTGTTGTTCGCAAGCGCTCACATCCAAAAAGGCTTCGTCGAGTGAGAGTGGTTCGACTAAGTCGGTGTAATCATGGAAAATATCACGCATAACTTGAGCGGCGTCTCGATATTTGTCCATGTTGCCGGGCACGATCACCAAGTCTGGGCACAGCCGCAAAGCATGTGCGGATGCCATGGCAGAGTGCACGCCGTATTCGCGGGCTGCGTAATTGCATGTCGATATCACCCCTCTACGATCCGAGTGCCCGCCTACCGCCATCGGAAGGTGGCGTAAACTGGGGTCGTCACGCATTTCAATTGCAGCGAAAAAACAATCTGCATCACAGTGAATAATTTTACGGTTCATAGAGCGATATACTTAGTCTACACCGTTGATATGATAACAATTTTAGATCAAATTTGAGGAAAAACTAAGTTCTTAAGCCCAGCAATAGTCACAAAGTAGCCACAAGAAGTAGTTACAAGATGAGCTGTTAATGGCGTTGGCGTGCAAATCATCTTCCTCGTTGCGTTGTTTGTTCTTAGTCAAAAACTCAGAACATTCCCCCTGTTATAGTTTTAGTCGTGGTTATAGCAAGACAACAACAACCGTGTAGGGAGGAATGTTTATGTCAAATAGCAAAAATTCCAAACAGGAAAACCAAGCGCAAATTACCGAGTTAGATGCACTTATCGCTCGTGTTAAAACCGCACAACAAGCGTACGCCCGATTTCATCAGGATCAGGTCGATGAAATATTCCGCCAAGCCGCATTGTCTGCAAACACTGCGC
>NVXL01000073.1 GCA_002746115.1 Alteromonadaceae bacterium | reverse complement strand
ATGTAGCCTCGTTCCAACGCCAACAGCAACAGTAACGCCAACAGTAACACCGGAACCAACAGCAACACCGGAACCAACAGCAACACCGGAACCAACAGCAACACCGGAACCAACAGCAACACCGGAACCAACAGCAACGCCAGAGCCGTCCGACAGTGATAATGACGGCGTAATCGATAGCTCCGATCTATGCCCCAGCACTGGGAACGGACAAAGTGTCGATGGGGATGGCTGTGCGGGATCACAGTTGGATACTGATAGCGACGGTGTAACAAACGATTTAGATAATTGTGCAAGTACTCCAGTGAATGCGACTGTAGATGTAAATGGCTGTGAAATCACAAGCAATAATGACTTTTTACTCCAAATACAAGCAGAGGACTTTGTCGCCTCCAATGGCGTTCAAAGCGGCACAATGGGGGGCGGTATTTACGGCGCCAACTATATAGGTAATGGTAACTGGATGACGTATAGCGCGGTTAATATTCCTACCGCAGGCACCTACAAATTATCGTATCGAGTTGCAGGTTACGGTAGCGGTAAGTTGCGATTAGCAAACGGGAACACCAATTTGCAATACAGTATTTTTTCATTCGAAGCACCAGAGAGCTGGGGAAATTGGATCACAGTCACGACGACTGTCAACCTGCCAGCAGGCGATATACCGTTTAAAATAACGAGCAAGGGCGACGGTATTGTCAGTTTAAGCTGGTTTGAATTGGAGAAAATTTAATCGTTAATAGTAGTCAATAAGCCAAATATATGAACCTATCAGAGGTTCATTGATAAGCAACATAACTGGCCTCAAAAGAGGTCAGTTATGTTTTTCAAGAATACAAATCATCTCTGTAATAAATTTATTTTTAAACCCCTTGTCGATTAGCTCTGCCTTTTAGTTCCCTCCTTACTGATTAAGCAGGGTGGTTTAATAGCCACCTAATGTATTATCATTTACACTGAAAAAATCGTCTTTTCTTATCAAGGTTGTTGAATGTCTTTTACTAAGCTGTTGTCCTTCGTTATTTATACCTCAGTGTTTTTTGCCTCAGATGTCGTCGCAAACAAAAAAGGCGACTCGCCAGATCGCGATTTTGGCAGCTTTGAAAATGTAAGCGAAAGCCAGCCATTGTGGGAGCTTGGTGTCGGTAGCGGTGCTGTTGATGTGCCTAATTACCCCGCCTCCGGAGAGCGAAATTTCGTCCCCTTCGTGGTGCCGTATCTGGTTTATAGGGGCGACATATTTCGTGCCAGCGGGAACAGCGGCGTACGTGCGGTTGTGCTTGAAACAAGCGATTTTGAATTAGGTTTGTCGTTTGGCGGGGCATTTTCCGCCGACAGTGACGACAACAGTGTACGAGCTGGCATGCCCGAGCTGGATTTCTTGTTCGAAGTTGGGCCGCAACTAATCTATAGAGTTAAAGACTATGAGTTTAAGCACGGCGGGAATGCACGCTTAAAAGCTCGCTTGCAAGCAAGAGCCGTATATTCGACGGATTTTGAGCGAGTCGATGAGCGCGGTTTTGTTGTCGAGCCGATGCTTTCATATCAACAGCGTGGCGTGTTTTTTGAAGACTCCAGCGTCAATGCTGGCTTAAGTTTTAAATTCGCGAGCGAAGAACTGCAAGATTACTACTATCAAGTTGACCCCGTATTTGCGAACAGCAACCGCATGCAATATGACGCCAAGGGCGGTTATCTAGGTGCTGAACTCTCCCTCGGATTTTCATTCCCTGTGCGTGAAAAAATTCGAGGATTTCTGGGGGGATCAGCACAATTTCATCAGGGAGCCGCGAACCGAGGTAGTCCTCTCTATGAGGAAGATATTACCTATAGCGTCGGATTACGCTTTGTTTGGCGCTTGTTCGAGAGTGAGGCCAAAGCGAATTGGTAGGCATGTAGCCGTCCTCCTTGTTGGCTTGTTCTTAATCCGAATGAATTCCTGGTATAGCTTGATGAGCCTTTATTTCAATAAGGGGCTATGCCTTCTGCTTTGTCGAATAAACTCTGTTTAGAGCGTAACGTACCTATCTTTTCTTTATCACAAGTGACACTTTTGATTGGCGGGGTTTCGTCGCAAGTTTTGAATTCTTGTCTATAATAAAAAACATAATCCTAGAGGCTAAAAAAATGAGTGAAAGTATCGTTGATGTTGTCATTGTTGGCGCAGGCTTAGCGGGTCTTTCTGCCGCGCGGCGTTTGCAGGCGTTAGGAAAATCATTTGTGGTGCTGGAAGCGCGTGATCGCGTAGGCGGTAGAACGTTTACCGAAGAGTTTACCTTAGGTAGTTCAGAGCAAGGACAAACCACGAAAAAATATTGGATTGATTCAGGTGGTCAATGGCTGTCACCGACACAAACAGTTGTTCGCAAATTAGCCGATGAAGTTAACGTTAAAACCTTTCCCGGGGCGCCGCAAAAAGGTAAAATGGTTTTGGTTTTTAAGGGAGAATACTACGAAATGGAATTAGAAGGAGGCGAACAAAATGCCTGCTTTTCTATCATGCTCGAACAGTTCAAACGCAATTTTAGTTATGACTACGACGAGTATCTGAGCGTGGAAAAAGAGCTGGATAAAATGGCCATGGATTTTCATGACGGCAAACCGTGGGAATCACCCAACGCCAAAGAATGGGATTCGATGTCAACCCAGACTTGGATAGATGCTAACGTCAAAACCGATGGTGCCAAATATATATTGCAGGTGTCCTGTCTTTTAGCCTTCGCTGCCACACCGAGTGACCTGTCATTACTGCATTTGTTATTTTATATTCATTGCGCAGGCTCTTTTGGCGCGCTGCATAAAGCGCTGGCCTATCGCTTAGAAGGTGGTGCACAGGAAATATCAATACGTGTCGCAAATGAGCTGGGCGATAAGGTAAAACTTGAGAACCCGGTGCGCGATATCATTCATTCAGACAACCAAGTGACGGTAAAGCTGGCCAATGGGGATGAATATGAGGCGCAAGAAGTGATTGTCGCCGTGCCGCCAGCCATTATACAAAGTATTCATTTTGATCCGCCACTGCCCGCCGGTCGGCGTCAATTGAATCAACGTATGCCTATGGGGTCATCCGTCAAGTGCCACTTAGTCTATGACGAACCCTTTTGGCGTAAAGCGGGTTATTCGGGCATGGTATACAGTGATCAGCATGTATTACCTTTTATTACCGATAATGAAAACCCCGGTCAAGACAGCCCAGGGATTTTGGGTTGTTTTTTAGATGCGAATACCGCACGGGAATATATGGACAGACCCTTAATCGAAATAAAACAAATGATTATCAAAGCGGTGGAGGATATATATGAGCCCATTATGGGAACAATTCCCAAGCCTGCAAAAGTGCATGTTATCCGCTGGGCCGATCAACAATGGTCTGACGGTGCCTACGCGGGGGTGATGCCGACGGGCGTATGGACGGGCTATAAAAACGTGCTGCGCGAGCCGGTGGGGCGTATTCATTGGGCGGGCACAGAAACGGCGAAACGCTGGTTTGCGTATATGGATGGAGCGGTTCGCTCGGGGCAGGATGCGGTTAAAGAAATTTATGATGAGTAAATCCACCGATGGTGATTTCACAAACCAGTTTAGATAATTAAGTCTGAGCCTATACTTTTCTAGCTCTTCGAAAACGTCGTTTAACTTCGATGAGTCGAAGGGGGTAAACTTCCTGATATTTGGGAGGCAATTTTTTAGGAGGATAAAGCCGTTGTCGCAGGACTTACTAAAAGCCAATCGATATTAGTTAGTATTGAAGTCGGTATACAAAACGCGGCAATGGCGTTATTGGTAACAGGGACTCTTTTTGCAAATACTGTGATAACGATTCCTGTCATAAGCTATAGTCTGGTTATGCTTATGACAGGAACGGTACTGCTGGGCTTGATACGTGTAAGTGCGTCAAAGACAGCTTATAACGCTAGTTAATTTTTTGTAAAAGTTAAAGCATTTTTTCCTCAAGTTTATCCATTAGTTTTTTCAGTTCTTTGGCTTTTTTCTCAATAAGTTTGGTATCTTCAGAGTTGCGCCCTTTAGACTTGTGAGCAGTAGGGAAGTCGTTGTAGGTGACAAGGTTGTTTTGCTCGGTGATATCGCTATTTAAATCGTATAATTCGTACTGACTTTCTACAGAGTCATCATTAAGATCGAAATAACGCACTAGCTTCCAACCCGTAGTATCGACGACGCAATGCACATAGCCGGGCTGCCTCACCGGGCCATCTGTGATGAATTTAATTTCTTCTGCGTCGTACAGGCCATCAGTATTTGCTCGAACTTTTTCTACCGCGCCTAAATAAACTTCAAAAGAGGTAATATCACCCTGACCAAGTTGTTCCATGGAGCGGCTAAGGCTTACTGGTTCTGTAATCGTGTCGTAGTTAATAAATAGTACGCCATCGCGATTTTTTATTGCAGAGGTATCGTTATCTTTAATTAGTGAGCTAAGGTCGATCCCGACGGGGGCTTGTAGATTGCCATACTCTTTATTCTTCGTCATCTCTTTCATTAAATCACCTACATTGGCCCCCGCAAGGCCTAAAATGGTAGGGAGGATATCAATGTGGCTGGTGGCTTGTTCTATTTGTTTTAAAACTATGCCGCTAGGGTCTGACTTCACATCATACTTCTCAGGGAAGCGCACTACCATTGGTACATGCAACACCTCTTCGTAACCTGTGCTCCACTTCTCCGACATCATATGATGAGAGCCGGCATATTCACCGTGGTCTGGGCAAAACACAACAATGGTATTGTCGGCTTGGCCGGACTCATCCAGCGCATCGAGTACTGATTTAATGTGTTGATCAACTTCGCTCATCAGGTAAGCGTAATATTGCATGAAGGATGTGCTTGCAAGCTTTTGGTCTTTAGTCAGTACAAGCGGCATACCAAGCACATTCGTCTTAAGGGTGTAATCCACGGCGCTTGCCAGCGTCTCTTCACGAGATACGGCTTCTTTCGAGTTGTGCTTGTCTTTTTCCGCTAAAGTTAAGCCCGCACCTGATGCCAAACAAAGCCCCATCTTGTAGCTGTAGTCAAGCTGACAGTCGGGTTTGTTATTGGCTTTGATATCTTCCGCCCAACTTGGTGAGGCACTGACCTTATCTGTGTCTAAACCACTTTTATTAAGCGTTAAACGCATCGACCCAGATTCTGCAAGCTCACTGATCGTGCCTTTATCGGGAACTGCGAGGGTGTATGGCTGGTGCTCCACCCGTTGGTCGCATACCATTCCGGGCAAACCCGGATAGCTTGCAATGTCATGTGGGTTAGCGAAAGAGCATACCGTAAACCACGGGTCTGGGGTTTCTTTAGGTTTCTCGGCGCCCTCAATTCCGGCATTTTGTTGCGCATGAGCAATGTTGTAAGGCTGCCCCAGCCCCTGACGACGGAGAAAGCTCGTAGCGAGGTCACGGAATTGATAATCGCGATAGTAACCTAGGTTATTAGGTAAAGTTCCGTGCGGATCCGGGTAGCTCAAATCCCAATCCGAAAAACCGTAGTTTTCGAGGTCGGTCGTGCCCTCCCCAGAGATGTGCCACTTGCCAATGTAATGCGAACTGTAACCCGCTTTGCGCATGTAGCTGCCAATGGTCGGCATCTCCTTAGGGTCAAACCATGGAAAGTTTTCATCGGTGCCACTTTTAAATAGTCCATCGGTTTGTGTTGACTTCGTTTTGGTGCCGTATTGGCCGGTAAACATTGCACAGCGGCTGGGAACGCAGGCTGATGTTGCGATACGGTGATTCTTAAGTACGACTGCATTTTTTCGCAGTGCCATAAACCCTGGATAATTGTCCACATACGCATTACTTTCCCGGCTGGCCATATTTTTAAAGCCTAAAATATCCCTGATACCTTTATCAAAGCCCTCCGCTTCGTAGTTTGGGTAGTGCATCTGGTCGACCATAATAAAAAGGATATTGGGTTTGTCGGTGGTTTCAGTCGTGGTATCTGGGTTTTCCATGATTTTTCCTTTGATGTAATGTAACTGTGGCTGAAAATTTCATAAGGTGAGCGTTATACTGGTGTTGCTAGTAAACGCGTTAAGTGATGTACCGGGTATCTATTCAGATCAGCTACCCGGTGATGCAATTTACCAATAGAGCCTTGCGAACAATATGCAATTTCCGCAAACCGAAAATCATCTTCGTGAAATCCGTGCGTCGGATATCAACGAGCTAGCCTCGACTGAGCTGGGTAAAAACCGTCGTTATTTACAACTCCAGCCGGGTTCGCTTAATTGCGATCTCACAGAGGTTAAGTTGGAGGGGGCTCTGCTGGTACGCGAACGGCTCAGTACTGGCGTACAAATTGAGGCCGCGCCGCCAGACAACTTTTTCCCTCTGGGAACGGTACTCTCGCCGTCAGAAGGAATGCGCTTTTGTGGTAATGAATTTAAAAAAAATACCTTGATTCAGGCGACAGGTGGTGAGTGGAGCCTTAACTTTAAAGGGTCGCTTGAGTATGTAGGTTGCGTGTTAAGTAAAGAGTTTCTTACTCAGGGGGCAGAGCTCCTTACTGGTCGTGCTGTGCCTCCTGAGTGGTTTGTTAGTCGGGTTCGCTTGACTGACCCTAGCGCTCTGAATTGTTACCGGCATTGGATAGCCAAGACGATATTTCAACTTGAGAATGAGCCGGGTTTAATGGCTAATCCTGATATTCGTCGTTTGCTCAGTGCGAAAATACTTCAGCTAACGTTGAATGTGCTGAACTCGACGGAAGAATTTAAAGCAAAATTAATGCCGCCAACGAGACGCTTACGAGGTGTACGGCGAGTGATTGATTACCTCAAAGCGCATGCGAGTTATTTACCGACTATTCCAGAGTTATGTGCCGTGGCGCTTTTGAGTGAACGTAGTTTGGAGTATGGCTTTCGTGAGCAATTAGGAGTTACACCTGTTCGCTATCTTAAGCTTGTTCGCTTGAACGGGGCGCGAGGGGAGTTATTAGCGGCGGAGCCTGGGGTGATGAAGGTTGTAGATGTTGCGTTGAGTTGGGGTTTTTTGGAGCTTGGACGATTTTCTGGGGAGTATTTTCGCTTGTTTAAGGAGTTGCCTTCGGTAACTTTGCGGCGGGGGTAGGGCTGGATATGGTTTGGCATATAGCATAACCCGCGTATTTTGGGCAGCTTTGAAAATATAAACGAAAGCCAGCCTCTTGTGGGAGCTTGGTATTGGTAGCGGTGGTACAGTCTTTTACTGTTACAATTGATGTTTTTTCTAGGATGTAAATTAGGCCGTATTATGGGGATTTCCAAATACCCTTCAAAAATTAGTTTGCCGCAGCTTAACCCTGGTGTTGCTAGCGTGTTGGATTACCTTATTATTAAATTCCCGGCTATTGGGGCTAAGGTATGGCTTCAACGCATGGCGCAGGGCAAAGTACATTGGCACGATGGAGCCTTAATTACACCAGAGTCACCTTATAAGCCGCAACAGCGTGTGTACTATTACCGTGAAGTTGAATGTGAATCGACGATTCCATTTAAAGAAGAGATTTTATTTCACGATGAATATTTACTTATTGCATACAAACCCCATTTTCTCCCAGTAACGCCAGGAGGCAAGTATGTTAACGAGTGCCTGCAAAATCGCTTACGTCGTCAAACCGCTAATGCAGACCTACAAGCCTTACATCGACTCGATAGAGTAACAGCCGGTTTGGTGTTGTTTTCTCTTAACCCTGCTTCTCGATCTCAATACCATAATTTATTTGAGCTGCGCCAAATCCAAAAAACATATCAAGCGATAGCTCAGGTGAATACCGGTGAAAACCTTATTGGTCAGCAATGGGAGGTGAAGAATCGTATAGAGAAATCAGAACTAGGCTTTCGTATGCAGATTGTTGATGGTGAGTCGAACAGCCATTCGATGATTCGTTGTTTGAGCCAATGTTCGGGTAAAGCACTTTTTGAGCTCAAACCGATTACCGGAAAAACGCATCAATTACGCTTGCATATGCAATCACTGGGCTGGCCGATACTGTACGATAAATATTATCCCGTATTGCAAGAAAAAACAGCCGATGTATATTCTCGTCCCCTACAGTTATTAGCAAAAAAGTTAGCGTTTATTGACCCTATTACGCAGCAGAATAGGGTGTTCAGTTGTGATAGAGACTTAGTGATTGAGTAGCAAGGTAGGGCAGGATTTCGAGCTCGATTGGTGAATAAAAAAACCGTGTTTGGGGGAATGTCTGAACGGTTTATTTCGATGCTGGGTGCTGAAGATCAGGCAATCTATAATCGTGAGTAATTAAATAATAATCGTGTACCTATAGCCGATGACAGTACATCGTTTGAAGCAAAGTGTGTTTTTAAATTTCGGCCTACAGTATATCGTATCCGAGAGAGTTCATTAACGTATAAACTTTAAGTTCTATAAATATTCAATTTTGTTGTTTAGCCCCACAAAACGCCAACCAATAGCGGTGTGGGGCTGGGTTACCACGGTCATATCCGAAGATGACTGCGGTGCTGTCGAGAATTTTAAGCGCTATTGTGATTTGTAATATTGGCAGTTCAAGATCTCATACAAAGATCTTAAATTTTCGAATCCAATTTCGGATAACATCTGTATTAGGGGGTACACTAGCAAAGTCAAAATTACGCTCTGCATTCATCCATAACTTACTTAGCACTAAGGAATATTACGATGAAACAACCAATTTCTAGTTTACCCCACTTTTCAAGTGTGTTTTATTTGCTCCTGCTAGTCTTTTTGTTTACCGGCTGCAGTTCTTCCAATAATAACAATCCGACGCCAACTCCGACGCCGACATCAACACCGACTCCAACTCCAACGCCGACACCAACTCCCACGCCAACTTCGACGCCCATACCAAACACCGTGACAATGTCACTTGAGCTGTCGGGCAGTCAGGAAGTGCCAGCGGCTGTTACATCTGCTTCCGGTACGGCGGATATAACCCTTGATATTGATAGCGGGTTGATCACCGGAACCATATTAACTACAGGTGTTGACGGTACCGGCGCCCACATTCACAACGGTTTCGCCGGTGAAAATGGCGCGGTAAATATAACACTAATACAAGATGCCAGCGACGCGTCCACATGGTTGGTTCCTGAGAATACCGTATTAAGTGCTGATGATATGCAAAGCTTGGAAGGTGGTGGCATGTATATAAACGTACATAGCGGAGCCAACCCCGGCGGAGAAATTCGAGGGCAAATACTGCCCACAAATATTCAGGTCGTATGGGCATCGCTTGCGGGCAATAAAGAAGTGCCGGTTGTGACCAGCAGCGCCACTGGCCGTGCCGCGCTGACGATAAATACCGACACCATGGATCTAGAACTGCACGCTATGACCATGGACTTAAACGACTCGTCTGCTGCCCATATACATCAGGGTTTTGCCGGTGAGACTGGCGGTGTTGCCGTGGCTCTAGAGCAGGATGCCAGTGATGCTAATCATTGGTTCGTTTCTGGAGGCACCTTTACTGCAGATGAAATGACAGCGCTTTGGAATGGTAGCTTGTATGTAAATATCCACAGCACTACCAACCCCGGCGGAGAAATTCGAGGGCAAATACTGCCCACAAATATACAGGTCGTATGGGCGTCACTTGCGGGCAATAAAGAAGTCCCGGGCGTGACCACCAACGCCACTGGCCGTGCCGCGCTGACGATAAATACCGACACCATGGATCTAGAACTGCACGCTATGACTATGGATTTAAGCGACGCTACTGACGCCCATATACATCAGAGTTTTGCCGGTGAGACTGGCGGTGTTGCCGTTGCTCTAGAGCAAGATACCAGTGATACTAATCATTGGTTCGTTTCTGGCGGCACCTTTACTGCCGATCAAATGACGGCGCTTTGGAATGGTAGCTTATATGTGAATGTCCACAGCACTACCAACCCAGGCGGAGAAATTCGAGGGCAAATACTACCCGCAAATATACAGGTCGTATGGGCATCGCTCGCGGGCGATAAAGAAGTGCCGGCCGTGACCACCAGCGCCACTGGCCGTGCCGCGCTGACGATAAACACCGACACCATGGGGCTGGAGCTGCACGCTATGAGCATGGACTTAAACGACGCTACTGACGCCCATATACATCAGGGTTTTGCCGGTGAGACTGGCGGTGTTGCCGTTGCTCTAGAGCAAGACACTAGTGATTTTAACCATTGGTTTGTTTCTGGTGGCACCTTTACTGCTGATCAAATGACTGCGCTTTGGAATGGTAGCTTGTATGTGAATGTTCATAGCGCTACCAACCCAGGCGGAGAAATTCGCGGGCAAATACTACCATCAAATATACAGGTGTTTTGGGCAATGCTAAGTGGTGATAACGAAGTCCCTGCGGTGATCACCAGCGCAACGGGTCGCGCTGCGTTAACAATAAATAGTGACACCTTAGCTTTGGTTCTGCACGCTATGACTACCAGCTTGGATGACGCGACTGGAGCGCATATTCACGAGGGCGTCGCGGGTGTATCTGGCGGGGTTGCCGTAGGCCTTAATCAAGACGGCTCCGATGCTGGGCATTGGTTAGTTGACGATGCGACCTTTACCCAGGATCAATACACCGCGCTTCTTGCTGGGGGACTTTATGTCAATATTCATAGCCCGGCCAACGGAGGCGGTGAAATTCGTGGCCAGCTAGAATAAGGCGTTTATATCGTTGCAGGTACAGGGTTAACGCTCTGTATCTGCTCGGTTCGAAAAGTGGATGGAAAATTTACCCGATGGTGCCTAGCATGGCATTAAGCTGGTTTTAATAAGCTCTCAATACTCTGCTTTAATTGTTCGGTATTTAAATATTTATTTAGCTTGGAATCAAAAACGATGCCATCGTAGCTTGATGTATACAGCATCGCAGTATACAGGGCGATAAGCTTCTCGTTGGGATCCCCACCCCAGCGAAACTGTATTACCACGGTATCCTCAGGGTTAATGTCTTTGTTGGCTGGTAATAATAGCGCGACTTCGCTAAAAGCTAGCTTAAGAGTTTCAACAGCCTGCTTTACACCATTTACTGTGGCGGGTAAAAAGCCAGAATGAGTGCCAAGATCAATATTGCTGTTGAATTGTATTGGTAACGCCATTGTCTTGGCAATTTCGTTTAAGTTTTCCGTTTTCAGCGGAGTATCTGATGTTAAAAGTAAAAAAATACACATGGACATTTTTAATCCCCCTTCGTGTTGTTGGTTAGTGATAACGTAAATCGCTACGATTGCGTATAGTGTGTGCCTCACTGTACGCAATCGTCGTTAAAAATCATATGTTTATATGATGTAAAAAGGGAACGATTGGCGCCGCTAGGTACAGCCGATCATTATATATTTCCGGCGGGAAAGGGCTTTCTTTATAAAAACATTGCCCTTTTAATCGAGGTGCTAAGTCAGCTTAATCACTATCACCTTAGGCTGTTTTCTGCGTAGTTGAGCGCTTATATACCTTCTACCATCAAACGAGTATCTGGTAAATTGAGCAAAGGCGTGATGGCCACGTCAGGCCGTGCAATACGGCTGATGGCATGTAGTGCAGCTGCAATTGCGCCTTCCTGCCAACCGGGCAGTGATGAAATTTGGTCGCCTACAATAAAGAAGCTGGCGTCGCCAAGCTTGCCTTCGCTATCGTAAACCATCTGTGCCAGCCGCGGGTATTATGATCCAGGCGCCGATAAACCATAGGGTTACCATTAAAGGCGTCATTCTTTTGCACCAAGTTTGACTGGCTGTTCTCGCCTTCAACTAAGGTGTCGCCTGTACGTAGGCTGCGGTGAGTCCGCCCACCCTGGAACCAATAACAACCACTTTTTTGCCGTCAAGTTGTTGCGGTTTTAGTTTTATCGCACACTAAGTCATTTTTTGTTGCTGTTGAGTGGCGCTTGCCAATGCCGCATAAGCTGTGGCGCGAGGGTTTTTTTTGAGAAAATCGGCTCGACTTTTATAATGTGGCATCAGTTGCTTCCTTTTTGTGCGGGTTTTTGGTGTTTTAGAGCTTAAATCATCGTTATAAAGGTAGTTAACTTGAGTAGAAATACCAGTTATTTGGGCTTTACAAGGTAACTTAGGTCGCATTTTTTGCTAAACAATACTGTATTTAATTCCGCTGAATCGAGCTGCTCGTCTTTGAGTAAACCGGTTCAGCGCGGTGTGATATCTCTCAGTAAAATAATGAAAGCCGATCATAGGTGCAGGAGCACATGTTACAAATAATAATAAATACTGGCAGTGACCCTTATGAATCAGAAAAAAATTTGGCATTTAGTCGCCATTTTTGTCTTGGCCTGGGTCCAGTATCAAAGCACGTTTTAGCGGTTCTGAATTGAGTTTGGGATTAGATGATGAGCAAGGTAAGATTTTTTCAATGTTATTGTCGACGGGAAGAGTGCGACCCCCTACGTCTTAGAGGCAAAAGAAGGAGCCCACTGTTACTTGATTAGTCAATCATTAACAAATACAGAACATAGCGTAGAAATCTACAAGAGAAGGGAGGGTGAAGAAGGCGCAACATGAACAAAACGGGAAAAACTCACGGAGTTTATCAAAAATAAAATGCATTGGTGATGTTTCTTGTTGAAAAATTCTACATAGGCCAAGCCCTTCTCCTCGTCCGACGGCAATCGAGCGACCCTTTAACGTCAAAAGATAAATAGTTGATCTACCACTCGCCAAAACACACAATGTTAGTCTGTTTATTAATAGGTGCAAGATTTTTTTTAGGTAAACAATAGAAAAATGGCGTTTTTTTTATAAGACGCAAAATAAGGCGCCAAAGTAGTGAAAGCGGCCTAGCCTTTAAATCGTTTAGCTATTAGGTAGTGAGTATTAGGTATTATAGGGAATAGCACTGTTTTTCTGTGGGGTTATTTTTTTTGGTTTTCTTAGGGGTTCGGGTTTTTATAGCTATACTACTTAAAAAGGTGTCGCCATATGGTGTAAAGGGGGTAATTGAGAGTGGGGTTATGTATTTTTTAAATAAAATTTCAATTAAAAATAAAATCTTACTAATTCCTGTCCTTGGAACAGTGGGTTTTTCGTTGTATCTTTATGTGGCTATTAGCGCCAATTTGGAGTCGCGTGAAGGTATTGACCGGGTAAAAAATGAAAACCTACCAATATTACAAATTTCTGGACAAGCTATTAAGCAAATTGATCAAATTAAAGAGGCTTTAAGTTACGCGGCATCCTCTGCTGATGAGGATGCCCTTGAGCAGACTCGGATCAGTGCCCAGTCAGTACGTGATAATTTCGCTAATATAATCTCAATAGCTCAGGATGAGGCTGGCGACGTTCGGGACTTTGAGAAAAATTTTAATGACTACTTTTCCATCGCCTACCAGCTATCGCAAGATTTTGTTAATGACGACGTTGATTATTCAGCGCTAGGTTCTCGCAGTGAGGAGATGAAAAAATACCTTGCAGTTATTGATGATGGCTTGAATAGTTATGCCGCCAAAAAGCAGCAAGAACTGGATGCTGCTTTTGAACTTGTAATTTTATCAGCGGATAGAACTACTCGGCTTGGAGTTATCCTTGGTCTAGCCACGATTGGTATTTTGTTTTTAGTCTCTATGCCGATCGCGTTGTCCATTAAAAATACGATTCTTACGGTTAATCGCTCATTAGAGGATATCGCGGAAGGTCATGGTGACCTCACCATTGAACTGCGGACATCTGCACAGGACGAGATAGGCGACTTGGTCTACTGGTTTAATAGCTTTATTGGAAAGTTGAGTGAGCTAATTCGTGAAATTATTGGATTTAGTCAGCCTATTGTTAATTTATCAAATGATGTGAATGATTTAATTAGAATCAAGATTGAAGCGCTTAATAAGCAGAAAGATAGTGCAGAGAGCGCCAAAAATGCTGTAGGTAAAATGGATGACAGTGTGCAAAGCATTGCCTCCAGCGCTGCAGAAGCCGCTGATGCTGCGAGTAGAGCCAACGAGGCGATGGTGACTGGTGATCAGCAGGTGCAGAAAACGGTAAAACATATTCAAGATTTGGCGACGGCGATAACGAGTAGCACACAAGATGTTCATCGACTAAAGGATGATGCTTCGAAAGTGGGTGTTGTGATTGACGTGATTAGGTCCATTGCGGAGCAGACCAACCTTCTCGCGTTGAATGCCGCTATTGAAGCGGCTAGAGCGGGGGAACAAGGCCGTGGCTTTGCCGTTGTGGCCGATGAGGTACGCAATCTTGCCATGCGTACGCAGGAGTCAACAGAGGAGATAAACGCGATTGTTAGTGATTTACAAGGTGATGCAGAGAGAGCGGTTAAGTCCATGCATGAGAGCACTCGCCAAGTTGAAAAAAGTGTTAATTACGCGGAAAAAACGGGTGAGGGTCTGAAATTGGTCACTGAAACCGTCGCGATTATCAGCAGTATGAATGACAATATTGCCACGGCTACGGAAGAGCAGCAAATTGTCTCTGTTCATATTGTTAACCATATGAATGAGATTCAGGAAAAAACGGAAGAAAGCATTGTTTCAACTGAAAAGTTAAACAATGTTAGTAACGAGTTGCGCAAGCTAGTGACGTCTATGGACGATATCACGCAACGATTTAAAGTCTAGGATCAAATATAAACCGCTCAATTTTTTTCGGAGATGCTAATGGCCAAGCCAATTTGCAGAGTGTTACCGTACGCTTTATTAGTTGTATGTATGCCAAGTTTTGGCGAAATTCGTTTTAACGGGTTTGCCACTTTCGCTACAGGCTTAACCGGAGGGAGCGATGAATCCCTATACGGTTACGATGATAGCTTGTCTTTTAAAGAGAATTCCATTTTTGGGCTGCAGGTATCTTCTGATCTTGGTGACGGATTAGATGCAACGGTACAAATTAAGGCTGAAGGATCAGATGATTGGGATACTGTATTCGAGTGGGCTTATATTGGATATGAATTAAATGAAAATGTTAAATTTATTATGGGTCGCCAACGCCAAGCGTTTTACCTGTACTCCCAAATTGTTGATGTGGGCTACGCCTACCACTGGATTACACCGCCCAGAGGGGTTTATAGCTTGCCTTTTGATTCCACGGATGGCGTTAGTGTATTAATTAGTAATAGTTTTGGTGCCGTAGAGTCGAGCTTTCAATTGTTGGTTGGTCGTACGCAAACTGAAATTAGCTTTGGTGGGCAAGCTAGCGAGCTAGACGCGAAAAATGGGATTACAGTTAACTGGACATTAAATTACGATTGGTTTAGTTTTCGTATTGGTCATACTGAGTCCAAATTAGATCTTGCTATAGCCGATATCGATGATTTAGCGGCTGCTTGGACGACGGCCGCCGCGGGTTATCGTCTGGCGGGTTTTAATGACATAGCTGGCCGCATGGAGTCGGTTACAGGCGGTATCCAAATACAGGAGGACGATGCTTCGTTTAGCGGCGTTGGTATTACCATCGATTACGAGAAATTTCTGTTTGTTGCTGAGGCGACTAGGCTTGATCTGTCCGATAGCTTTATTGGTACAAATGACTCGGCCTTTGCGTCCTTTGGTTATCGTATCAATGATACCGTTATGGTACATTTTACTCACGGGATTGATGAGGACAAGGGAGCCTCAGGTGTTTTAGACGGTATTCCGTTAGACTTAACAGGGGGAACGGTACCTCAGTTAGATGAACCTCTTAATCAATTGATTTTGGGCACCCAGGCAGTACTGTCCAGTGGGAATGAAGAAAGTGACTATAATACCTTTGGTGTGCGTTGGGATTTTCATTCAGCAGCTGCGCTAAAAATTGAATACACTCAGTTTTCTAATGACCTGAACAGGACTCGTGATGCTGATTTACTACAGTTTGCTGTATCGACCGTATTTTAATTAAGGGGAGAATAATGATGAAAATATATATGATCCGTTTTTGTTCTGCTTTGATGCTGCTTTTCTCGGTTAATCTCTTTGCCGACGTTTCAGTGATTGTTCATCCCTCAAACGGTAGTGCTTTAGCGAGTAAGGACATAGCAAAAATTTTCCTTGGTAAAAAGAAATCTTTCCCTT
This sequence comes from Alteromonadaceae bacterium, assembly GCA_002746115.1. Classification (GTDB taxonomy): domain Bacteria; phylum Pseudomonadota; class Gammaproteobacteria; order Pseudomonadales; family Cellvibrionaceae. The sequence continues at coordinate 7,626 of NVXL01000073.1, read as the reverse complement.
CTGGCGGTAAAGTAGCGCCGCTAAACTTGAAAGAAGGGAATAGCGTAAGGGAGCAGTTTAATAAAACAGTTCTTGGTAAAAGTGATAACCAAATAAAATCCTATTGGTCCAAGTTAATTTTTACGGGGAAGGGAGCGCCACCACAGGAGGCTGACAGCGATGCAGAAATTGTTGGTTTGGTAAAGGCTAACCCAAATATGATCGGCTACATAGATTCAAGTAGTGTCACGCCGGATGTTAAAGTCATATTTTCCTTTTGATACGATAAGTTAAAACTCGATATAACCACACTTACTCACCCGCTCCACGCCGCAATCCGTGAAATTTTGCGGTGCGGGTGAGTTGTGCTCCGAACTCAACAGCCAAAAATTGGCTTTATTTTATGTTGCTGAAGTACAAGAAAGCGATAGGTCTCAGAGAGGTCTACGCGACCTCCTACGCAAACGTATGCAGCTTGCATTGCAAAGGTCACCCGATCTGATTGGTTCAGCCCGCCCCATCAAGCGCTTAAAGCGTAGCTTAAACTCAGAAGCTCAGTTGTTATTAAAACTCCCTTTGTTTTCATATGTTCTTAATAAAGTCGGCGTATCCTTTTTTTGTACTTTTACGAAGCATAAAAATTATTAATTAATTCAGCCTTGTACTTAGGGTATATATAATGACAGATAAAGTAATACTCATTGTTCTTGATGGTTTAGCGTATAAGGTTGCCGAGCAATGTATGGGGTTTGTTCAGGCATTAAGTGAGCAAGGTAGGGCGACCCTTTACAAAGTGCAGTGTGAATTGCCGTCGATGTCTCGCCCACTATACGAGACCATCTTAACGGGTGTGACGCCCGCAATTAGTGGGATCGTTCACAATCAAGTGGTACGTAACTCCAACCAAAAGAGTGTTTTCAGCTTGGCGCGTGAAGCGGGCTTGTCCACCGCTGCCGCGGCATTTCATTGGTTCAGTGAGCTGTATAACGAAAGCCCCTACAATGCAGTACGGGATCGTCATACCGTCGATACAGAACAGCTCATCCAATATGGCTCTTTTTATCACGATGGGCAGTATCCTGACGGTCACTTGTACCTTGATGCTGAATTATTGCGCCGCCGTTACGACCCTGATTTTCTATTGATTCACCCCATGAGTATTGATGAAGCAGGGCATCACTCTGGACTTGATAGCTCTCATTATCGCAACACTACTCGCAAATCAGATAAAGAGCTATCCGAATACCTTCCCGCTTGGATTGAAGCCGGTTACCAAGTTCTTATTACTGCAGATCATGGTATGAATACGGATAAAAGCCACGGAGGTTCTTTATCCGAAGAGCGAGATATCCCCTTATATGTAATTGGCGATCGTTTCTCTCACCGTGCCGGTTGCGAACCAAAACAAACGGATATTTGCGGTGTAATCTGCGAGCTATTGGGGCTACTCGATCATAGAAAAAGCGTGACTAAAGATTTATTATTAGAAGAAGAGCTGGAGCGATCTGAGAACAAGGTCATAACGGGTATGTGGTAGCCACTTAACCACGCTCTCCACTAAGCTTGTCACAGACAAAGCCGATGCATTAGATGACTTTGGCTAAGTTTGGCTTGTATCGCCTACTATTGAATCATGCTACCAGCCCAGAAAAAAGGCACCATGCAGAATTCCACAGGTGCCTTTTTGTTTTAATGTTGACGAAGCTGTTTACTAAGACTTACTCAGCAGTAGCCCACCACTGAACACTGATCACGCGACCAGGTTGCGCGGGTATTGTAAGTGTTACAGTCTCCCAAAAGAAAGGCTGGTTTATTGAGGTCCAATAGCCGTATAACTCATGGGAGTTGCCTTCGCTATCTACCACTGAAAAACCGTTAATCGGGGCGCCGTCGCCTGAAGAAAAACCAAAGCCGATCACATTCGGACTCCACGTCCAACCGACCCACTGTGAAACCTCAACAACAACCGTCTCGCTTAAATCAATTTGCGTTACGCTGTGCTCTGCGCCCAAGTTAACTACAACAACCTGCTCCGCAGCTGGGCCGGCAAGCATCGTCTCGGAGCCACCTTGCGCAGAATTACCTGTGGTCCAGACAATTTGGTTACCTTCAGCCATCATGCTGTTAAAGCGTGGGCCAGTAGATTCTATTTGTGTCGTTGCACCGTTTTCATTGACGTATAACGCATCGTTAATGTCTAAAGAAAGCCCTTCAGTCCAAACAACCTTGTCACCGTCGATATCAACCGTCACAGAGCGCTCTGAAAGTAATGTACTACTGCCATTTTCTAGCTTGTAAAGGTCACTCGATTGAATACAGGAAGAACACGTTATGTTTGATACCTGATATGCGATCATGCCATCTTCAGCAAACACTTTTGTTTTACTTACACCATTGTACGTTAGCTGTGTAAGGCTACCACTTTGATAGGCAAAGACTTCCGATAAGTTAGTGGATGCATCTTGGCTAATATAAACAAGTTTGTCGCCATCAAGGCTAGCAAATCGTGAAATGCGTTGATCTTCAAGCGAGGCTTGTTGAGTTGAAATCCCGTTCCACATGAAAAGTGTGAAGCCTTCCCTCCAAACAACATTACCGTTGTCGGTATGAATGTTACGGTCATCGTCGCTGATAGTAAAACCTGTGTGACCAGAAGTAATTTGCGTGATAGACAAACCATTGTAGTAAAATACTTCGTTCCCGCCATTAACCATTTCTACCCAGGCAACGTTGCCTTCGTCATCGTAAGAAAAACCACGCATTTCGTTAGCACTAGTAACAACGACGCTTGTTTCACCACTTTCGTAAACGTGCAAGGTGCGCTCTAAGTTGCCGTCGATAAACGCGGCAGTTGTCCAATAAACAGCGCCACCCGATAAGTTCAGGGAGCCAGCACCACTAACATTTTCAGCTATCACAGTTTCACTGTTGCCACTACCCAATATGATATTTGAAGAGAAATCAGAGTTTGACGTAGCTCTAACGATTTGACCATTTTCAATGTCCCGTGAAGAGCTGCCACCGATATTTGTAATATCGTACGCCGCTGAGGCAAAAGCGCTGCTGCAAATACCCGTGATTACTGTGGCTAATAATAAATTCTTCTTAAGTGCTAAAAACGTCATGTATGATTCCTGAATTTAATTCGGTTGAGTAAAGTCTATGTAACAACAAGCAGGTTTTTTAATCACCTTGAGGAATTAAAAATCTGTTTGACTATAATTTGAGCGCATTAAAGCAGAGTTTGACGCCTTTGTGAAGCGGTCTTCGCAAAAGATCTGAGAGGTATATCACGGTTCTTCCGATTTCTTCCCCTCTGGCTCAGATTCGTGAGTGTGAGTTTAACGCATGCGGCTCCTGCAATCTGTCAAATATTAATTCTTTGGCTTGAGTATGGGCTTGCCTTGCCCTTGGTACTTTGCGCATATTGCTTGGATTTTAGTCGCTCAATTAAACCGTCGGCGTTGCACTTTGAAACCAGAAGTTACCAAACGCTTTATGTCGAAGCAATGAAAGGATTGAGTGAGGGTTATATACCCGTTGCGCATTCTCATTAAAACAATAACCGTTATACCACTGCTTGGTTTTAGTGTTAATCGCTTCAGTGCACAGGTTTAAACTGCACGCAAGAGTGTTAAGTGCATCACCAAAATAGCCCTCCAGCTCTTGCTGAGTGTAACCGCATAGCGTTGCATATTCCTGGGTCAAGCTAATGTCGTCCAGGTTGTTCATGTTCGAACTTTCTATTTTTGGGAAAGCACTTATTTTCGAAAATTTCGACACCCCAGTAATAAATATAAATCGCAAGTGCTCATCAAGCGCTGTATCGCCACTGAACAGTGACTCTAGCGTGGATACCAATAAGGATTTGCCAAAACATCGGGATCGCGAGAGAAAGTGTCACTCACCTTGAGCCGCCATCTGATGGATTAAGGCGGTGACTCGGCTGATCACTTCAACGAGCTAAAACAAGCTCTGGATACAAGAAGCCCGAAGTGCTTACCGTTAACGGTAAAGCTGTGATAGTAATAGTAGACCCAGAATCCCACGATCAGCTTGTTCAAAGCCATGCCATTCTGGTCTGAGCCCTATTTCTTTTAACGAGAATGATTCTCGAGTTTAGCCTGTAGGTGCAGTCCTTATACTAATACTTCGAAAACAATACATGTCCTATTTTTTAATTCTGTCACTTGATAAAACTGTCAATGATCCCCTGAATTTCCCCACTTTGCTTCATTTTGTATATTTCAATATCGAATTTAATTGAAAAATCTTTTTTAAACGGGAAATTTTTTTCGGCATTAATGTCTGTATACCCCAAATACCCTTCGTTGCTGGAAATAACAATGGCTTCTTTCAGAACGACTCCTTTCTTGTTATATTTCTGATACTTTCCCGATTCTTTCATTCGTTTCAAATACCAGAAAAAAGGAGCTCTTGGGGTAACGGTGCAATCAGCTCTTTTCGCCAGCAGAAAGGGGATGACGCTTTTCACGTCATTGAGCAGATACAGGTCAATCTTTTTCTCTTCAACCATCTGATTGAATATTACTCCCGCCCGCCCATCGCCTCGCCACATCGCGAATGTTAGTCCCTGATAGTCATCCGGATATACAGTTCGGGATGCGGTCAAAACTTTTTCATTGCAAATCACTACATCACGCTGCGTAAACAGCGGCAGTGAATAAGGCCAAATATAAGGGCGTTTCGGTTTCGTCTCTGTCAGCCAGTCATGTGCGTGGAAATATGGGGGAAGAATTGCGAACGCCACGCCCATTTTTACATCCCTTTTTGCCCTAGACCAAGGCCCAACACTGAAGGAGACAGCGTAATTCGGCATCCTAGACGCGGCTCTTTTTACTATCTCTATATAAACTCCGGTTAGCTTCCCCTCTGCATCTGTGAAAGCAAACGGAGGAAGTACATCATAAGTTGAAATCTTCACTTTCTGCGCGGAGAATGCAACGGATGTTGAAATAAAATAAATGAGAAGAAAAACAATGACTTTTCTCGTATGAAATACAACCTCCATAACAAATTTGCACCTTACATAAAATAGACTACTCCTCCACCGTGACATTTCCGAGGAAGCATAACGTCGCCAGCATTTGCTGGAATGGAAGTCAATTGATTGCCTTTGTGTACGCCCGGCATGGGCGCGTACTAATGGGGTGAAAGTCCCCTGTGGGAGTGGTCACCCGTTAAGCTGGCATTATAACTAATTTAACTGTTAACCACTAGCGAATGGCAAGTGCGAAACTGGATAAGAGAAGCCGGCAACAATCAGCATAATTATATGTCACGTTCAGTGATGACTTTCGATATTGCAAGTTTAGTCGACGGCACTTTGCCCGTGGGAGCACGGCGCAAGGGCGTGTAACCTGCTCACACGCTATCCAACAGCGACCTTACGGTATTGGCCAATTTAACAATTGGCACAGGCTTACTTAGGGTAGCTTTTATACCAATCCGCTGTAATTCGGACTCCGTCGCCTTTGAGCTGAATCCCGAAATTAGGATGATGGGGAGATCGCTTCGAAGCGACAGCATTTCTTGCGCCATCTCTAGACCGCTGAAATTGGGCATCGTTTGATCTGTGACACTTAGATCGAAACCCGTGGGATCCGTCTGAAAAAGGCTCAAGGCACTACCTGAATCGGTCATCGACACAAGGTCATCAAATTGGCTACCAACACCCAATTCACTGCGTACACTAATAATGCCGCCAAAGTGCACCACCACACCATAGACCACGCTTAAACCAATCTCCGTACCCTCCCACAGAGGTTTTATCTATGTTTATAGCGCAGTCGCTGAATGCGGATCGCTCCTGCCAGAAAGCGCCTCCCGACTCAAATGGTTTCGGAGCTGGTGAAGCGCACCGCTGAACGAGCTTGCGAGCAGCTTCCTCATCAATGGAAATGGAGAGGTCGACGGGTATGCCTCGTTGACGGTACGACAGTCACAATGCCGGACACTCAGGAGAATCAAGCTAAATATCCTCAATCAGGCGCACAAAAAGAAGGGCTGGGTTTTCCCACTTTTCGTGTCGTTGGTATCACCTGCCTTGCAAGTGGCGCTATTTTAAACGCTGCTTACAGCAAAACAAAAGGAAAAGGTACAACTGAGCAAGGTTTAATTCGAGATATATCCAGCACCTTAAATCAGGATGATGTTTTACTCGGTGATGCATTTTATAGCACCTACTTTTTTCTTGCGTGGTTGATAGAAAATGGGGTGGATGCGGTTTTTGAACAGCACGGCTCAAGAAAACAAGTTACCGACTTTCAGACAGGGCAACGGTTAGGCCATAGAGATCACTTGGTAAGATATTGTAAACCTAAAAAACCAAGCTGGATGCTTGATGAGGAGTATGCTCGTGCCCCTGAAAGCATCACTATTCGTAAGCTAAAAGCGGGTGGTAAAATACTGATAACAACGATGCTTTGTGCTAAAAAAACCTCGAAGGGAATACTAAAGGATCTTTACAAAAAACGATGGAATATTGAGTTGGATTTCAGGGATATAAAAACAACCTTGGGCATGGAGACGTTAAGCTGTAGAACTCCAGAAATGATTGAAAAAGAGCTGTGGGTATATTTACTGGCATATAACATTATTCGGCTTTTGATGGCTCAGGCGGCATTGTTAAATCAATTGTTACCACGAAATATTAGCTTTAAACATACCGTGCAATTATGGCTGTCATGGTTGCAGCAGGAGGTTCAAATAAGTACGGAAAACATAGTACAATTATCGGCACTTATCGCTCAAAATCGTGTTGGCAATCGCCCCGGAAGGGTTGAACCCAGAGCGGTAAAACGCAGACCTAAACCCATGCCGTTACTGACAAAACGTCGGGAGCTGGCACGAGCCGATATTGTTAAAAATGGTCACGCAAAGAAGCTTAAGTAAGTGCCATTCGGTTCTGACCCATTTTCTGCTACCTGTCATGAACAGTCCCCTTTTTTACGAACTGGAATCACTCAATTTCCGCTAAGTCTTTACCTTTAAGGCCGTAAACCTTAAAAACATTACGAAGCACACCAAAATACCAAGATCCGCAAACAACCCACACTTCATCAAAACCGCTCTCACAACCACAACCACTTACGACCTTATAGATCGTTTGAACGTCTGACGTGAATTTGAGAGGACGGAAATGAAAATATTTCCTTTCAAGTTTTATCTCAGAATGAAAACGTTCATATAAGAATTCCTCTGCATCTGCTTTTATTCTGGCTGAGCGATTAAGTGGCAACCTCGGTATTGACTCCAAACACACAAACACTAGAAAAGAGCTAATCGCGGCAAATGATTGATTTAAATTTAAAAAAACAAGCCCAGTAAATACAGCAATTATGATGGTAACTAACGTTCTTAACACAAGAAAACCCCTATACTGGTTAATTACTAAAATATTCGACCACATCGTTAATGCTAGGGCTTGCGTAGGTTATAGTTGTTCGAGGCTCCGCAGCAACACCGCCACCCAGACCGACTCCCCTTTCAACTCGCAACATTCTCCAACCAGCAACAGCGCCCCCGCTGTCATTAAAATCAAAACTTCCCGACGCAGCTGGCCCAGGCAAATCAAAAGTTGCCGCAGCAAATCCAAAGACAGTTACAGCGCTATCTGCAGAGAGG
>NVXL01000072.1 GCA_002746115.1 Alteromonadaceae bacterium | reverse complement strand
TAACTATCTCCTAGTTCTTTGGCTGTACGATGATGTCTGAGTAGTAGTTGGTGCAACTAGAGTTTGTAGATGCGCAGAATCCAACCACAGACCTCTTTCCCGAGGGGGCCGGTTTAAATGAATTGCCGCCAGAGGCAATGGCAGAGATTATACTTTCCTATTATCCAAAAGCAGACCAAGAAACGGTGGCACGACTTTCTACCCGTTATAACAATCCATATCCAAGTGGTGCTTCGGCCCGTTTTAATAATGTGTATGACGAATCCCACTTGGAATAACAGTGACAGAATAAACAGTGGCATTGTGGGGAATCTCCTTGTTGGTTGACCTTTTGGCGCTAGGCTTTGAACATTGTACTGTGACTGGCTGCGTTACAACAAGCTTCCAAGCTGGGAAGCGGGCACCATAATTAATGACCTAATAATATAGGGGTTTACTTTGCTGTTATCATGTACTAGTATGCTAGTACATGAATACTAAGTTAAAAAACCCCGCCGATCCGCTCGCGCAATGGTTGAGTGGCATTAGTGACCCGGATGAGATGCGCCAGGCTTTAACCGTTATGCTCACTGAAAAAGAGCTGGGTGAGGTAGAAAAGCGCTTGCAGATCTACCAGCTGCTGATGCAGAAAAAACCACAGCGAGAGGTCGCCAGTGCCCTTGGCGTCGGGATCGCAACTGTGAGTCGTGGTGCTCGTGCGTTACGCAGTGAAAAATTTGAGGTGCTTGAGAAGTACCTCGACCCGACCAATGCTCAAGACTAATACAAAGAGTAGGACGAAATTCTAATGACGACCTCCCAAAACCCTGCCGGTGCAGCAGTGTTACCCAAAATTGATCTGCCTGGCAAGCCTACCTACTTAAAACTGACAGAAGACTGTAACTTTTTTCAGCTGTTTCGTAAAATAGAGCGCCAGTACGAAACCTGCTTTTTACTGGAATCTCTTGGTGAAGAGAGTTATGTGTCCCGTCATCATATAATTGGTTTTGATCCGGCACAGATTGTTTTCGCAAAAGATCGCCACACCTTATGCATTACCGATACCGTCAATGGCGATACCGCAGAATACACTTGTGAAAACCCCTACTATGCACTGCGCGATATTGTGCCGCAGAATGTAATCTCCCGTCGTTACGCGGGAGGCTTAGTGGGATTTTTAGGTTACGATGCCGTCAATTTTTTTGAAGCCAATCTCGATATCCAACGCAGTCATATGTTTGAACCATTTAAATTTGGTGTTTACCGTGATGGTGTGGTTTATGATCAAATGACGGGCGAGGTGTTTTATTATTATTACGATAAAAACCGCTTTAATGAAATCAAACAGCTCGTAGACCAACCTACGCCGGAATTTGGTGATGTTAAAACCACCTGCTTGGGCGACACCATGACGCAAGAGCAGCATGCTGAAGCGGTGCAAAAAATAAAAGATGATATTTGCGCTGGGCTTATTTTTCAGTGCGAAGTTGGCTTTAAAACGCGCTACCACATTGAAGGCGACAATATGGCAATTTACGCCAAGCTGCGTGAGGTTAACCCTTCGCCCCACATGTATTTCCTGAAGTTTGGTGAGCAGCGTGTGATTGGTGCTTCCCCAGAGTTGTTATTTCGCTTGCGTAATGGGGAAATGGAAACCTTCCCGCTTGCGGGCACAACTAAGCGCGGAAAAGATAAAGCCGAAGACGTTCAACTCGCACGTGCTCTGTTAAATGACCCGAAGGAAATTGCCGAACATAATATGCTGGTTGATTTGCACCGTAATGACATTGGTCGAGTGGCGCAGTTTGGTACGGTAAAAGTACGTAGTTTAATGGATATTAAGCGTTATTCACATGTGCAGCATATCTCTTCCGAAATCGTCGGTATCATGAGTGACAGTGAAGATATGTTTTCGGCTCTAGCCTCAAATTTTCCGGCTGGCACGCTGACCGGTGCTCCTAAAATTGAAGCGATGAAAATTATTAATCAGCAAGAGGCTGATGGGCGTGGTCCATACGGAGGTGGGCTTGGACAGTTTAGTTTTAATGGAGACTGTACCTTTGCCATTCCTATTCGAACGGTATTTATAAATGGCACTGAGGCTTACGCACAAACCTGTGGTGGTAACGTTTATGACTCCAATGCAGCCAATGAGTATTTAGAAATTGAGCGTAAGTTGTCGGCCATGCGTAAAGTGTTGGCGAGCTTTGAGGCTGCCACCGACGAAGAGAGAATCAACACAGAGGAGGAGTCGTAATGCGTGTTTTGATTATTGATAACTATGATTCCTTTACCTTTAATCTTTATCAGTATATCGGCGAGATCTTATCACGCGCCGCTTCCGTAGATAATTTTGAAGTGCTTGTTAAGCGTAACGACGAGCTAACGCTGGAGCAAATCAAGGCTCTGCAAGCGGACCGTATAATCGTGTCACCAGGGCCCGGCTCCCCGGACGACCCCGCTTATTTCGGTGTTTGTCGCGAGGTGATTTTGCAGCTCGGTAAAACAACGCCTTTGCTTGGTGTCTGTTTGGGGATGCAGGGCATCGCCTCTTGTTTTGGAGGCAAGGTTGTTCGTGCTGAACTGCCGATGCACGGCAAGGTTTCCATGATTGAGCACGACGGCAAAGGCGTTTATGCCAATATGCCGCAGGATTTGGAGATTATGCGCTACCACTCGTTAATGGTGGAGGCTGGCAGTTTACCCGAATGCTTAGAGATTAACTCGGTGGTGAAAGGTGAGGCTCAGACAAGCGGCGGTGACTTTGTTGCTGCGGCGAGTAAGGGGCAGGAAATCATGGGACTACGTCATCGGGAATACCCGATCGAGGGAATTCAGTATCACCCGGAGTCTTTTGCAACTGAAGGCGGTCAGTCGTTATTGCGTAATTTTTTGATGCGCAACTGATATGTTACTGAGGTTTAAGTCGTGGCGCTTTAATGTGAGACTTAGCTGTTGAGGTGCTTATGCGATATCAACAGCTAAGTCTACACTCATGCCATCAATCTCTGCGCGTAAGCTATCCCCTGTCTTCACCTCTCCCACGCCAGCGGGCGTACCGGTAAAAAACAAATCACCTGGCTGGATGTTCATAAACTGTGAAAATGCTGAGATAAGTTCCGGCACCGGCCATATCATACTGGATAAATTTGATTGTTGAACGATATCGCCATTTCGATAACAGCGAATGGCTTGGTAGTTATGCATATGGGGGTACGGGAATTTTTCGATTGAAGAGCAAATGGCCGAGCCGTCGAAGCCTTTGCTAATATCCCAAGGTCGCCCAAGCTTTTTAGCCTCATTTTGCACATCGCGTGCCGTCATATCTAAGCCTACGCCAAAGCCAGCTACGCTCTGTGCCGCCTGTTTAGGCGTGAGCTGATAGCCCTTTTGATTTACAGCAACTAGTAACTCTACCTCGTGATGTATTTCCCGGCTAAAGGCAGGTAGTTGGAAAGGGGTATTGGCTGGGAGCAGGGCACTTACTGGTTTGAAAAAGAAAAATGGTGGTTCTCGATCTGGGTCGTGACCCATTTCTTTGGTGTGTTCGGCATAGTTTCTGCCGACGCAAATAATACGTTTGACCTCAAATGTTTCATTGCTAGAGGCAATAGGGAGTCGTGTTGGTGATGCACTCATAAAGTAGTTCGCCTGTTCAATAGGCGCTATTCTAGCAATTATTGAACGGCGTCGAAACCCAAAGGTTTTTTGGGTTAATGTTTTAGTTTTGGGACGATTGCGCTCGAATACTTTGTTTTAGGTAGCTCCAGCCGACTAAGGTTTTATCCGCTTCACACCATAAGCGATAAGACATGGTCTTCAAGCTTGGAAGTAGCGTAATCGGTTTTACTTGGTTAAAAATACTTAGAGCATTATGGCAAGCTTCGAGGTTGTAGTTTGGAATGCGTGAACTTAGGTGGTGTACGTGATGGAAGCCGATGTTGCCAGAGAACCACTGCATAACTCGGGGGAGTTTATAAAATGAGCTGCCTTTGAGTGCTGCATCGGTAAAGTCCCAATCCTCTTTTTTCTCCCAATAGGCGTCGTCATGTTGGTGCTGTACGTAAAACAGCCAAGTCCCGATGCTAGCGCCAACAGCCATGCAAATGACTTGAATAAACAAGTACGGCAATACGCCGAAAATACTCATCAGCACGATTACTTTTGCCGCGAGTGCAAAGTTCATAAACCATACAGATCGCTTCAATTTGCTGTTTCCGGACGAGTTGGGGATGCGGTGCTGGAAGGTGAAGTGTAACAAGGGGCCGATGACAAATAATATGATCGGATTGCGGACGGCGCGATAACCTAAGCGTTCCCAAAGTGATGCGTGGCGGTATTCTTCGACGGTCATGGTCCAAATGTCCCCGATGCCGCGTTCGTCTAGATTGCCTGAATTGGCATGGTGGTGAGCATGCTCCCATGTCCACTGGCCGTATGCGGTGAAGGTCGCCATGCCACACACAAAGCCCCAGATACTGCGCGCAGTTTTGGATCTAAAGTAAGATCCGTGCCCGCAATCATGAAATATAATAAAAACTCGAACTAGAAATGCCCCAGCGAGTATTGCGACAGCCGCAGTAAGCCACCAAGAGACGGCGAGGGTGAAATACATTGTTACCCAAAGCAAAACATAGGCACCAAGGCTGTTAGTCAGTTGCCAAATCTCTTTCCCGAGGTGGGTTTTGGTAAATGGGGCGACAAGGGGCTTCCACTGTTTGGGGGTAATACGGTCGTTTACTGGCTGTGCGTTCGACAAAAAAAATCTCGCTAATTAAGTTTTCCAAGGCTTGCCGCTAAGAATAAACGGCATTTTTTGTAATCGCAAGCATAAATGGTTATTGCTGAACAGTTTATCGGTGATACGGCCGATATGACCTTTTCGTGGGCTATAAAGGGGCGAATATGGACAATGCTAAGCATATGTGGTCTTGGTTATGCAAAATGCGTTTAACATTTTATTGGAAGGTGTTTTTGCAAGGGTGTTGGCTGGCGCAGACGCCGAATAAAAACAAGAAATAGCAATAAATAGCAAGAGAAAGTTGCAAAAAACCGGAAATGTCGCGCACTAGGAAACCCTAGTAAATAGGCCAGGTGTTTGTTTTTGAACGAGCTAAAAGGTTGTCGTATTACTGGCTTGTTTTTGGCCGACTGGCGAACGGCTTTTTCTGTAATGGTACAAAATTGTAATAAGCACATGCTCATTTGGCTCAATGTCAGTTATTGTGTGTGAAAACATCCGAGGGCTTTGCGGGCGGAAGCTTGTCGTGGAGTAGGAGGGTGGATTAAAGGTCTCACTGACGACGCGATTGCCAATGCGTAATTGAACTCGTGTGATGGTGGTGTTCTCTGGTAGCGGCAGGAGGTAGGCCGCGCTGAGCTTCTTGCCTGTGTCGTTATGGAAGTGTTGTTGCAAATTGCTGTGATCGGCATTGCTGTGAAAGCGCGTGCTGATCTGTGTATTGAGATGGCTTAACGCATAATACCCGCCAAGGGCGTTTTGGTACAGTAAGTTGCCTGATTTGCCCATGCTAGCTTTGTCGGCGTTTGTTAGGTTGGCTTCAGAGGCGCTGACTTTGAGCGAGATAAACATACTGCCGAGCAATACAGCAACGGCAATGCTTATCCAAAGCAGGTTCCACCCATTGCGTTGGCTTGTTCCGTCATTGATTTTTAAATGTTTAGGGATCTTCCTCGTGCCAAAAGCCATGTCGTGCTCCGTCCGTCTTCATAGTTGGTTTGATGTTGAAGATTAAAGCACTCGCTTTTGGCATTGAAGGGGATGAAAATGGGTCCAATGCTGCTCAATTATGGCGAAATGTGGCAAAGGCTTTTATAGCGCGCCTAAAAAGCCGCTCTTGAAAACCTAGGTGCGGCCTCAAGTGCATGTATTTTTTGCTGCTGATTTCGTATGATGGCGGCCGTGCCGTTTTTGCGCGCGCAAAGCTGGTGGGTTTTTAGTCAAAATAAGCGACGTTGGTAAGCTATGTTATTGTCACACAAGCATAATTTCTTATTCGTACATATTGCCAAAACTGGTGGTACGAGCGTACGAGCGGCATTGTCGGGCTATCGTTGGGGGCACCGTTATTCGCTGCCGATGTTCATTTGTAACAAGCTTAGCCATTTAACAGGGCATCATATAGGAAGTAAATTCCCCCGCCATTGCAAGGTGATTGCCGCGAAGGAGATGTTACCTGATGACTATTTCGCGCAGCTATTCAAATTCGTTTTTGTTCGTAACCCCTGGGACCTTCAGGTCAGCTCCTTTCATCATATCAAGCGTGAACGCCCTCATGTTATGGGAGGTTACGATACCTTTGAGTCATTCTTAAAGTGGAAGTTTGACCCCGAGCGCCCGTATCAGTATCACATTGATACCTCGCTTGAACTGCAGAGCCAGTATTTGGTCGACCTTGACGGCAAGGTCATAGTCGACTTTATTGGTCGTTATGAGTCGCTTCAAGCCGACTTTGATCAAGCTTGCGATAAAATTGGCGTGCCTCGCATAGCCCTGCCGCATAAACGCCATGCAAAAGACCGTGGTGGTTTTGGCGAATACTATACTGACGAGACCGCTGAGCTGGTGGCCAATCACTTTAAACGTGATATTGAACTGCTCTCATATCGCTTCGATTAAGGGCAAAAAGTAGCAGTTTAGGTGGCAGATTAAGTTAATATCGGCTGAAAGTTAGTGAAAATGTTCCCTCTGGCTTAACTAGTGTGGTCTTTAGTGACATGTTTTGGTCGATATGTGGGATTTTTTATTACCAAATTTGATTAAGTCCCGGCTTTTCATACTAATAGCTTATGATGTCGGCGAAGTTCGTTGAGTTTCTTTTATTAAGTCTTGCTTAAATGTTTAACTGGATCAAAATTGCCTCATGCCCACTTTAAAAGATGTTGCTAAAGATGTCGGAGTTTCCGTCGCTACCGTATCTTATGTACTGAATAACTCCGGTTCAGTCGGAGAGGCCGTTCGCGAAAAAGTGCTTGCCGCCGTCGAGCGTTTAAATTATCGTCCAAATCGGCAAGCGCAAGCAATGCGCACGGGTTTGTCGCGTTCAATAGGATTGGTTTTACCTGATTTAACTAATCCATTTTTCCCTGAATTGGCTCAAAAAGTCGAGAATGAGGCGCGTAGCAGAGGGATTATTGTTATCTTAATTGACACCCAAAATTGTCCTGAAGCTGAGAAGCAGGGGCTGATTATGCTTGGCCAGCAAAGTGTCGATGGCATTATTTGGTGCCCTGTAGGGGATACGGCTCCGAGTACCTTAAAAGAAGCACGATGTCCCGTGGTGTTGATTGACCGTCCGATTGCAGGTTTTGATGTGGTGCAGTCGGATTATCGAGTTGGTGGGGCTTTGGCTGCCGAGCATGCGATTGCTCTCGGGCATAAAAGAGTAGGCTTGTTGTCGGGGCCGTCCTCAGTGGCGAGTGCGGTGCAGCGTCGAGCAGGTTTTTTAGAGCGGGCGTCGAACAATCTTGAAGTTATTTGGGATATTAATGTGCCGTTCACTACTGAGTTGACTGATGAGGCGCGCGAGCGTTTGCGTGCAAAGGATGTGACGATGGTGGTCGCTGCGGCGGATTTGATCGCGGTTGGCGCAATGAATTATCTTGGCGAGTCGGGCTTAAAAGTGCCGCAAGATATCTCGCTGATTGGTTTTGATGATATTCCTTGGGCCATTATTTTACGACCTAAGTTGACGACAATTTCGCAGCCGACTGCGGAAATTGGACGTGAAGCGGTGGAAGTTTTGGCTCAGCGTATTAAAGATCCGCAAAAGCCTGTGCGCTCGGTGGTCTTGGAGGTGGAGTTAAAAGTGCGCGACTCAACGCGCTCGATGATCTAAGCCGTCTTCTTGCTAGTTGTTCGACTGTTTTAAGGTTAACGATATCCTTTGACTTCAGTCAATAGCGCCGAGAGTGAGTAGCATAAAATGGAATGACACTTTTAAGGCTAGGAGCGTCATTATGAAAAATAGATGGCTGATTGCATTGTCGGGCGTGGGGATTCATATCTCGATAGGTTCTGTTTATTCTTGGAGCGTATTTAACCTTCCTTTAGCATCTACATATGCGTGGGAGAATAGTTGGGCGGGGCAGACTTTTGGTGAAGGCTCTGCCATTGCGATGACATTTAGTTTGGCAATTTTCTTTTTGGGTATTTCCGCAGCAATTATGGGGCGATTTGTCGAACGTCGCGGGCCAAGGGTCTCGGGTATGGTGGCGGCGAGTTTTTTTGGTAGCGGCATGATTTTGGCCGGTATTGGGACATGGATTGGTAATATTTATTTATTGTGGCTAGGCTACGGCGTATTAGGTGGGATTGGCTTAGGTGTGGGCTACATTACTCCTGTGTCCACTTTGATTAAGTGGTTCCCCGATAGGCGCGGTCTCGCCACAGGTCTTGCTATTATGGGTTTTGGTTTCGGTTCGACTATAGCCAGCGTGAGCTTTAATGGCATTATTGAAGGTTACAGTATTCCGGCAGCTTTTTTTGTGATGGGTAGCATCTATTTTGTTGTTATGTTAGGCAGTGCTTTATATTTAGAGCGCCCCCCTCAAGATTGGATGCCAGAAGGGTTTAAAGAGGCGATTGCCTCCGGGAAGAAACAAGCGGTTAAAGATTTATCTCAGATGACTGCAAACGAAGCGGTAAAAAAGCCTTTCTTTTGGGGGCTGTGGTCGATGATGTTTATCAATATAAGCTGCGGAATAGGGGTGATTTATTCTGCCTCGCCACTTGCGCAAGAAAGTATTGGCTTGACTGCTGCAGAAGCGGCCGCCGTGGTGGGTGCCATGGCATTATTTAATGGCCTGGGTCGTATTGGCTGGGCAAGCTTCTCTGATTATTTAGGGCGGGGGAATACCTACCTTACGTTTTTTGTTGTGCAGATTGCAGCCTTTGCTTTGTTGCCAAACATTACTAGTGTGATTTTATTTCAAATTGTTTTATATACTATTTTAACTTGCTATGGTGGCGGCTTTGCCACTCTACCAGCATTTATTGGTGATTTGTTTGGGACCAAAGAGCTCGGTGCAATTCACGGTTATGTATTAACCGCTTGGGCTTTGGCCGGTATTGTGGGTCCGCAGTTAACTGCGCGCCTACATAGCGCAACCGGCAGTTATGAGATTACTTTATACATTTTCGCGGGAGCATTTATAGTTGCACTAAGCGTTGCGGTAATGATGAAGGCGTACATCAAACGTGCCACTTCTCGTCAAGCCGCTAACGTTCAAGGTGAGATGAATACTCAGGGCTTAGTAGGCGCTCAATCTTAAACGGGTGCTTGTAGTTAGGTGGTGGTTTAGTGGTATTCGGAAAAAGACGGGAACCACAAGGGGAAGTTCTTAAGTGCCCTTTTGGTTTCCTGCGTTAAATCAGGGTTATTTAAGCGGATGACGCGGCGTGAATTTAAATTGAGTTCTTGCAGCCGTTCTTGCTGATGACGTAGAAAATAATTTTGGAAGTGACCATTGTCAATTATCACTTTAAACCCGTAACGTATTCTTTCCGCGAGCGCGAGGTTATCTCTACTTACAAAAGCAAAGCTTGGCATAGGGTAGACAAATAGCAAATCGCGCTCAATACTTAAGTCTTCAAGTTTTTGTTCTTTAACTTCCCGATTAATCTCTCTCACCGAACGTGCAAAACAATCAAAGCGTTTGGCTCTAAGCATGTCAAATAAAAGGTGATAACTGTGACTGGTAAACACATTGATGTTATTTGCTAGCAGTATTTGAGTGTCGGGCCAGTGTTGACCTTGACCAATTGAAAGCCCACTTCTTTCCCAGCTGTTTTTGTCGCTAATCTCAGTGAATTTGTATTGGTCATTTTTGTTGATCAAGCAAACTCGGTAGCCGAGTAGTCCCATGTCAATGGGGATTCGAATAGGCAGTAACTTTTGTTCTCGCTCACTACTAGTCGCGAACCAAATGAGGTCGATACTGCGATTATTTGCTAACTCCTCCATCGCCCGCCCCTGAGACGAGACATCGTTTATTTCAAATCTATATGGGCCATATTTATCCACTGTAGCATCAAGCACGATGCTGAACAGCTCGTGATTCGATGCGCCGATAGATAAGCGGATAATCTCTAATCCGAATGCCTTTGGAATACTAAGGCTTATCAGCGTAATCAAGACTAAAACACGGTAGGTAGCCATGGGCGATATTTAGATAAAGTATGTAGCTATAAGTATCGTGAATAAATGAAGCGCTGTCGGGAAAGTTTGGGTGTTTTTTAGGTTGTTTGGGGATGGATCTGGTAGTAAAAATGGCGCTAAGGCATATAAGCTTAACGGGAGTTCTGGCTTAAGCACGTCAAATGACGTTAATAACTTAAAAAGCTAGTTATCTTCGTTGCTTGTTCCTTCTTTTTGTTGTTTTAAAGGCAAGGAATAGCCGAGAGTAGGGCTCGAGTATACTCATGAGTAGGTTGGTCAAAAATGCGCTCAGTGGTGTTTTGTTCTACTATTTCACCGGCACGCATAACGGCAACGCGATCGCACATGTAGCGAACGACGGCTAAATCATGGGAGATAAACAGCATGGTTAGTTGGTATTTTTTCGACAACTCTAGCAGCAGTGTCAGAATTTGTGCTTGGATGGTGACATCCAATGCGGAGACTGGCTCGTCGGCAATAATCAGTTTGGGTCGAACCGCAATAGCGCGGGCAATGGCGATACGCTGGCGTTGCCCGCCGGAGAATTCGTGGGGATACTTACGTAAAAAACGACGCTCCAACCCGACATCGTCCATTAGCGCGTTGACGTGTTGATTTAACTTCTTAGAATCGCTTTTGCTTACAATACCGTGCAGTAAAAGTGGCTCAGCAAGGGTGTCATACACAGACATTCTTGGGTTAAGCGAGGCGTATGGATCTTGGAATATCATCTGAAAATCACGTCGTGCGTGGCGTAAGGCTTCTCGCCCCAAAGAGGCGAGGTTACGCCCGTTTAGCGTGATTTCGCCTTGCTGGTAATTAACGAGCTGCATCACACTTTTTCCAAGTGTCGACTTGCCCGATCCGGATTCACCTACTAAGCCCAGAATCTCACCTTTATGGATGCTTAGACTGACCTGCTTAACGGCATGCTTGTATTGTATTTTGGGCGCGAAGAAAAAGCCTGAGGTCGAGGTGTAGGTGGTGCGAAGATCCTTGATATCTAACACGGTTTCGTCTTCGTTGATAGTGTTTTTCAGTTCTTCGGGTTTGGCTGTCGTCGGTATTGCCGCGATCAGTTTTTGTGTGTAGGGGTGCTTTGGCGTATTGAAAACTTGCAAGCTTGGGCCGCGCTCGACAATTTCGCCTTTTTGCATGACGACAACTTCGTCAGCGAGGGATTTAATTACCGCTAAATCATGAGTAATGAAAATCACAGCGAGTTGACGTTGGTCTTGAATATCTTTGAGCAGCTCAATTATCTGGGCTTGGATGGTGACGTCGAGTGCGGTGGTTGGCTCGTCAGCGATGAGTAATTCAGGTTCTGTTGCCAATGCCATGGCGATCATGACACGCTGGCGCATACCGCCGGAGTACTCGTGCGGATAGGCGTTGTAGCGTTGCTCAGCATCGTTAATACCGACTTCTTGTAAAGCGTCGATGGCTTTTTGTTTGATCTGTTTTTTGTTCAAACCGGGGTGATGCAAGCGAATGGATTCGGATATTTGATCACCGATACGCAGGTGTGGGGTCAGTGAGGTCATTGGGTCTTGGAAAATCATACTGATTTTGCCGCCACGAATATCACGCAGTTGGCGGTCGGTCATCGCAAGCATATCTTCGCCTAAAAATAGAGCGCGCCCCTGGCTGACCTTTCCGGGTGGGCAGGGTATAAGGCCAAGTAAACTGTAGCAGGTGACGGATTTTCCTGAGCCAGACTCACCGACAATACCGAGCGTTTTGCCCGCTTCAAGCGAGAAGCTGACATTTTTTACCGCTTCACTGATGCCGTCACGGGTGTGAAAGGCGACGCTCAGGTTTTCAACTTCAAGTAAGGGCATGGTCTTTCTCTGGATAAAAAGTCAGGGTAAATAGTCAAAGTAAACAGCCAGTGGGTTAATCTTTTGATGTGCGAGGGTCAAGCGCATCGCGCAAGCCGTCACCCAAAAAATTTAAAGAAAACAAGGTCAGCGATAAAGTCAGCCCCGGGATGACGAGTAACCACGGATACTCCTCCATCGTTTCAACCCCGTAAGAGATGAGAGAACCCCAAGAGCTTTGCGGTGGTTGAATCCCCAAACCCAAAAAACTCAAAAAAGACTCTAGCAATATTACGCTTGGAATCGTCAAAGTTGTATAAATAACAATTGGCCCAATAGCATTTGGAATTAAATGTTTACGTAGTATTTGCCAGCGTGTTTGCCCCATAGCGGTGGCGGCCTGAATAAATTCCTGTTGTTTTAGCGACAGCACCTGGCCACGGATAATACGCGCCATCGTTAGCCATTCCACCGCGCCAATGGCGAGAAATAGCAAAAGGATACTGCGCCCAAAAACGACAGTCAGCAAAATAATAAAAATGGCAAAAGGCAGCGCATAGAGAACGTCGACGAGGCGCATCATCACCTGATCTACCCGACCACCGACAAACCCTGCGATAGCACCGTATAACACTCCTATGCACAAGGCAACAAAAGTGGCGACAAGGCCAACGGCTAGCGAGATACGGCTGCCGTAAAGTACGCGAGTTAACTGATCCCGCCCGAGCACATCGGTGCCAAACCAGTGGGCGACAGCAGGTGGCGAAGCGCCGAGTTCGAGATCCTGCTGCTCGTAGCTGTAAGGTGCAATCCACGGCGTGAGCACCGCCAATATTAGCAAAGCGCTTAGCAGGTACAGGCTGAGCATAGCGAGTTTGTTTTTCTTTAGCCGCAGGTAGGCGTCGTGTGTGAGTGAGCTGCCTTGTTCAATTTCTTGCATGGCGCAACCTCGGATTCATCCAAACCATCAAGATGTCAGCAAGCAAGTTAAATAGTACGATCAGCACCGAGAATACAATGGTGGTGCCGAGGATCATGGTGTAATCCCGATTAAAGGCCGCTTGCAAATAAAAGCGCCCCATGCCGGGAATCTGAAACACGCTCTCCACTACGAAGGAGCCGGAAAGTAAGCCGGCTGCTGCAGGGCCTGCAAAGGTGACGACCGGAGCTAGCCCCGAATTAAGACCGTGGCGCACGACGACAAGCCAATTGGGTAGCCCCTTGGCGCGAGCTGTTCGGATATAGTCTTGTGACATCACATCGAGCATACCTCCTCGCGAGAGCCGTGCCATATAAGCCGCGTAAGCTGCGCCGAGGGTAAAGGAGGGCAGTACTTTATCGAAGGGCGCATCGCCCCAACCGGAAACGGGTAACCACTGAACCCAAATCCCAAAAATTAAAATCAACAGCGGACCCAATACAAATGAGGGTAAGCAGATGCCGAGCATCGAAAATGACATCGGCACATAGTCTTGCCAAGTGTTAGGGCGCAAGGCGGCGATAACACCGGAGGTAATACCAATAACGATGGCGACTAATAGGGCGTATAAACCAAGCTCTACCGTGATTGGCAAGCCTGAGTATATGATCTCGGAAACACTGCGATTGGCATATTTAAATGAAGGTCCAAAATCCCCTTGGAGGACATTGCCAATGTAGTCGAAAAACTGCACATACACCGGGTCGTCTAGGTGGTAGCGTTTATTGAGATTCTCAAGCACGATGGGCGGCACTTTGCGCTCATCAGAAAAAGGGCCACCCGGGGCGAGGCGAACTAGTATGAAGGTGATTAAAACTACCATAAATATCACCGGTATCGATGATAGCAGGCGTTTGAGTATAAAACTTAGCATTGCAACCTTTTGTGTTAGCTGGTTATGTTAGCTAGTTATGTCGGCTAATAATGTCAGCAAATGATGATTAATTTATTGTTTATTGTTTTGCCTGGTTGTGCTGGCAGTATCTTGTAAAAACACCCGATTAAATGGGTGAAAATGCATCGCATTATCGTACCAGCCCTGCACGGCGGGTGAAACTAAGTTCACATCGGTCATGTAGTAGAGCGGTATTACCGGCATTTGTTCAGCAAGAATTTCATTTGCCTTGGCCATTAGCTGTTGGCGCTCTTGCTCGGTTTTTGCTGTTCTGATTGCATTTAAAACTTCGCCATATGCCTGGTTCTTCCAGCCAGTATTGTTGTTGCCGGAGTTGGGTGCAAGCAGCTCAAAGAAATTGATCGGGTCGAGAAAATCGGCTCGCCAGCCCGCACGTGCAATGCTGTGTTGAAGGTTCAGCTTAGTATTAAGATACACCTTCCATTCTTGATTGAGTAATTGCACTTCAATATTTAGGTTTTCGCGGAGCATTTGTTGAATTGCCAAGGCGACTTTACGGTGATTGTCATGGGTATTGTAGAGGATTTCAGCGGCGGGAAACCCTGCTCCGTTCGGGTAGCCAGCCTCGGCAAGTAGCTGCTGGGCTTTAGCGACGTCATAGCCAAATAAGGCTTCGGCTTGATAGCCGTTCGGATCCGGGGCAACCACACTGTAGGCGGGCGGCTCACCAGCTTTGGTGACAAGTTTAACTATTTTATCTCTATCAATGGCGTAGGCGAGTGCACGACGAACTCGGGCGTCAGTAAAAGGCTCGATAGTGGTATTGAATTCATAAAAATAGCTGGAATAGCCGTTGTGGATACGCAGCGAGTCGGGGTCGTTTTTTTGATAATCCGCGATTTTTTCAATGGCCATCTGTGGGCTGTAAGTTAGGTGAATTTGGCCGCTGCGATAAGCGCGCACTTCACTTTGCTGGCTAGCAATTGGGTAAAAGACGATGCCGTTAAGCTTCACGGCGTTGTTATCCCAATAGTGAGTGTTGCGCTTTACCTCAAGTACTTTATTAAGCTCCCAGCGAGTCAGGGTAAAGGGGCCGTTGCCGACGAGGTTGCCAGGTAATGTCCACTTGGAGAGCCTGTCGTCCATGGCGCCAAATGTCTCAATGGTGGCTTGGTGGACGGGGAAGTAGGAGTTGTGCCAGAGCAGTTGCGGGAAGTGGTGTGTTGGGGTTTCCAATGTGATGCTCAAGGTATAATCGTCAACCGCTTTAACGCCAACTTGGCTAAAGTCGTCAATGTCGCCCCGGTGAAATGCTTCAGCATTTTTTATGACGTATTTCATTGATGCCCATTCACTGCCTAATCTTACCAGCAGGGATCTATGCCAAGAATAGACAAAGTCGTGAGCATTTATCTTATCCCCGTTCGACCAGCGCCCGTTTTTACGTAGGTAAAAAGTGTAGGTGAGTTGATCGTCTGCAAGTGTCCAGCGTTCAGCAGCGCCGGGAGTCATGGCAAGCGTCTTGGGGTGACGATTGAGTAAGCCTTCGAATAGCGCTGAAGAAATCTGATGCTCGGGCGTGCCAGTACTTAGTTGAGGGTCTAATTCGCGCGGCTCGTCAGCATTTGCCACGTAAAGAATTTGTTCTTCAATGCCGCGTTCAGCGTTAGTTGGTGTGTTTTTTGAACAACACAATAGCGCTGAACTCAATAGGAATAAGAGACTAAAATGGAATATGTTGGGCATTGCTTGCAAGGTTCTTGTTTTGGTGGGGCTTAG
The DNA here is from genome assembly GCA_002746115.1 of Alteromonadaceae bacterium. GTDB lineage: Bacteria > Pseudomonadota > Gammaproteobacteria > Pseudomonadales > Cellvibrionaceae. The sequence continues at coordinate 8,235 of NVXL01000072.1, read as the reverse complement.
GTTTAATATAGTTGCTCGTCGCTTATATCGCCGTTGAGTGATTTATGTGTTAATCATTTACCTAGTCTATTGACTCAGTTTAGCTTGTAACTTAAGTTCAAGCTCAAGTTCTAGCTAGGTTTACGGCTTATTTTCGTTTGTTATGTAGTTAGCTGTGTAGTCCTAACATAGTGCTGGCTTGCAAAATACCTTACCACCTTAGTGACTTCAACTGCTCGTTGATTATTTAGGCCTTTTTGGGGCTATATTTCAAATTGTCGCATTATTCTAGGCGCTTGTAATAAATGGCCGATACTTAAAGCGCTTGCTTGTTCTTGAACTAGAATTATAGAGAAGCGTACTTAGATTTTACATTAAATATTATAACCAAAACGAGTGAGGATTTTGCCAGTATGGTAAAAACGGGAATAAACTACTGGATGGATCGGCTCAGGCATCAAAATTTGCCGATACTCGGTGACGTTATTGGCGAACTTAATAAAGTATCCAATAGCGAAGATGCTGATGCTACGAAGTTGTCTGAGGTGATCCTTAGAGACCCGACCTTGACCTCTAACGTGTTAAAAGTCGCTAATAGTGTTCAGTACAATTATCTTAGTTCTAATGTTAACACTGTCAGTCGCGCTGTGGTAAATATCGGAATGCAGGGCGTGCGCGCAATCTGTATTTCCTCAATGGTCATGGATGCACTTGTCAAAGATAAGCCCAAAGGGCGCTTACTTGAGCTTGTTGCTCAGGGCTTTCACGCCGCCACTCAGGCTCAAAATCTTTACGGTAAAGTGAATAAAACACAATCTGAAGAGGTGTTTATTGCGGCTTTGCTTTATAACTTAGGCGAAATGGCCTTTTGGTCGAGTGAAGAGCTTGATGGTAAAAACGAGGCCTTATTGAGTGAGTCACCAACGGTGCGTCGAGATGCGATGGAGGCTTTGCTAGGAACCTCTTTTAAAACGATCACACGAGAATTGGGTCGGCATTGGCAACTCGGCGACACTTTAGATCAAGCCTTGTACCCGGGTAAAACCCCTTCTGCAAAAGTATTGGCCGTGGTTACTGGCGAGCGCCTTAGTCGTGCGACACGCTACGGTTGGGACAGCCCACAACTTAGAAAAGTACTCAAAGAAACTGCCGTATTGCAGCAATGCAGTATGAAAGAGGCACTTGTTCGAGTGAAGCAAGGCGCTGACCTTGCTGGCGAGGTGGCAAAAAACTACGGCGTGCCTGAGGCCTGCCCCTTGATTCCGAAAAGTCTTGAAAACTACGTGATGAACCGCAAACCCAGCTTTAGTCAGGCAATGAAAGGCGATGCGAACGTGCAGTTAAATGTTTTGCGCGATCTTGGCCGAGCGGTGGAAGATGGTTTAGATGTTAATAAACTCTTTCACCTTGTGATCGAAGGCATGCACAAAGGTATTGGTTTGGAGCGGGTGTGCATTGGGCTGCTTATCGGCCACAATTTAGTTGGCAAATATATGCTAGGAGATGGTACTGAGAAGTGGCACGGTGCTTTCTCTTTTGATGTCGGGCCGTTTTCAGAAAATCTATTTACCCACACTATGGCGAAAGACGGCACGCATTGGTTTACCCAGGACGATGTCGAGAGTAAAAAGCATTGGTATACTAGCGAAGTAATAGCTGTCGTGGGCAAACATCCGGCATTTACGCACCTGTTAGAAATCGATGGCCGTAAAGCGGCGTTGTTCTATGCCGACCGGGCTGATTTTGGCGGCGAGTTGGATCAGGATAAATTTGAAATTTTCAAACACTTTGCTGAGCAGGCACAGATGGCGCTTAACAATATATCTCGTAGTCATCGACCCACGCCTAAAAGGGCGAGTGAGCTTTCTAGAGCACCTCGTCCTTTTAGGTATTAGTACTTAGTTTTCAGTACTTAGTTTTCAGTTTTCAGTTTTCAGATTCTAGCTCTTAACTTTAGTCACATCCACAAACAAAGTCAGGCGTTGACCCGGTTGCAGGTACTTGTCGCGCTTGAGTTTATTCCACTCCAAAATATTGGCAATGCTTAGCTGGAATTTGTTAGCAATGCGCGCCAGCGAGTCACCATTGCGGACTTTATAAGAGAGCTTGCGTATCACGCCTTTTTTGCTTGGTGGCGCTGAAGATACGCTCGTCATAAGGGTTTTGTTTTTCGTCCAAATCTTAAGTTTTTGCCCGATTCGTAATGGGTCTTTTGGCGCCATGTTATTCCACTTCGCAAGCTTGCGTACACTGACTTTGTGGCGGCGGGAAATTGTCCAGAAGCTGTCGCCTGACTTAACCTCATAGTTTAGGTGCTGGCCTTTCTCTTTTTTAGCGCTGGAGGCGTAGCGTTTTTCCAGTCGTTGAGTGGCGCTATAGCTGTAGTGTTGCGCAGGTGCGGTGGCAACAGGCACCATCAGGGTTTTGCCTTCGCGAATACGAGAGCTGCGTAGATTGTTAATCGCTTGTAGTGATTTAACACTGATTTTGTAATGCTTTGCGATCGTAGATAAGGCGTCGCCAGATTTAATCGTGTAGCGATCCCAAGTGACACGCTCTTTTTGGGGTACTGCGGCGAGCTTGGTTTTAAACTCGTCGGCGACAGCAATTGGGAGTAACAGTTTATGCGGGCCGCGAGGGTCTGTAGCCCAGCGGTTAAAAGCCGGGTTGAGATGATACAGAATGTCCATGTCAATATTGGCAAGCGCTGCGGCTTGGGCTAAATCGATTTGAGATTGGGTCTCGATGCTTGCAAAATAAGGTGTATTAGGAATGGAGTGTAAGCTCAGTTTAAACTCGTCGGCTCTAGCAATTAGGCGACTTAAGGCGAGTAACCTTGGGACATAAGTCTGGGTTTCTTTTGGTAATTTCAAATTCCAAAAATCTGTTGGCTTACCGGCTTTTTTGTTGCGTCTTATCGCCTTAGATACATTGCCGCCACCACTGTTGTAAGCGGCTAGTGCTAAGAGCCAGTCGCCGCTAAAACGCTTGTGTAGGGATTGCAGGTAGGTAAGTGCAGCGTCAGTTGAGGCGGTTACGTCGCGGCGACCGTCGTACCACCAGTTCTGCTTTAAGCCGAGCATTTTGCCGGTGCCAGGTATAATCTGCCACATACCAGAGGCGCGGCTGTGTGAATAGGCGAAGGGGTCAAAGGCGCTTTCAACGATGGGGAGTAGGGCAATCTCCATGGGCATCCCGCGCGCTTCGATTTGCTCGACAATGTAATAAAGATAACGCTCGCCGCGTTTGGCGACCCGATCAAGGTATTTGGGGTGCCTCTTAAACCAGTTTAATTCACTTAAAACTCGGCGATTATCGACCGTGTCGATCAGCCGGTAGTCCGCACGAATTCTATCCCAAAGATCCAGAGGTGCCAGCGGGGCGAAGTCTTTGTATTGTTCTGGATCTACTTGGCACTCAGGATCAAAGGCTGATGCTTGGTTTAGGGCTAAAGCTTCCCTGGGGGCTTCCTCGCTCAGGGCTGTTTCGGGCTTGGCCTCTCTCTCCCCGCCGGTGAGGAAGGTGGGGAGCGTATTGCAGCCACTTAGTAATACACTTAATAGTGCCATGACGAGGATCGCAGGGGTAGAAACCTCGCGGGGGGCTGAGATTGCTGTCTTTGTAAGCTTGCTTATAAGTTGGTATGCGTAGGATAGCGGCACGGTAGTGGTTATTTCTCGTTTCTTGTTGGTGGTTATTTTGGGGCAGATTGGGGCTTAGTTTATCGTTCTTGCTCAAAAAAGCAAAACCTATATCACACATGGAGTGTGAAAGAGTACCAAAATATTGTTTGAAAACCGATCGTGCCCCCTAGCAGTAGGTACAAAGTAAGGGCTTAAAAGCGGTCTTTCCACAGGCGTAGTTCAGTGAATACGTCCTGCGCTGAGTGTAGCTCACGCCCGCAAACTTGCGATACTTTCTTGCTGACGTCGGGGTGACCACAGCGCAGAAAAGGGTTAACTTGTAACTCTTGTTCTATATTTGTGGGAAGGCTTGGAAGGTTGGCGGCTCGTAGTTTAGCCACCTCGGCTTGCCGGGCTAGCAATGCTGGCGCTTCAGGCTCGACTGCAAGTGCGAACTTCAGATTGCTTTGGGTGTATTCATGTGCGCAGTAGACGATGGTTTGTGGCGGCAATGCAGCGAAGCTGTCGAGTGAGGTTTTTAGTTGGACATGAGTGCCGCTAAATATTCGGCCGCAGCCACTGGAGAATAATATATCGCCGCAAAATAGCAGGTGTTGCTTGCCCAGATGGACGTAGTATGACAGGTGCTCAGGTAAGTGCCCGGGGGTATGAAATATACTCACTGGTATTTGCTGCCAAAGTTTGAGTTCGCCCCCGGCGGAGACAGTCTCTGTGATTTGCGGGATTCTTGGGCAGTCAGGGCCGTATACGGGCGCTTGCTGGCTTTGTAATAGTTGGTTGATACCATCAATGTGGTCATGATGGGAGTGGGTAATGATGATGCCTTCTAGGCTCAGCTTGTGAGTGTCGAGGTAGTTCGCCACAGCCATGCCATTACCTGGGTCGACTACGTAGACGCCTTTGAATTCTGAATGCTGTATTAGCCAAACATAGTTGTCGTCAAAAATGGCAAGCGGGGTAACTTCAATCATGGTTGATTCTCGATAGGGTTGATTCTCGGTAGGGAGTACCGGCGTCGACGGTTTGCTCAAGCTTAGATCTCTAGCTGTCCGGGGTTTAAACGCTTCGTGGTGATATAATTATCCATAGTTCCACGCAATAGTGCGACCACTAAGTGGTATTATCTTGCTATAGCGCTTAATACAAAGAGGCGACGGTTTTCATGTCATCAGCAGATCAAAATGGTTTACTCCAAAATATAGTTCAAGGAGTCAAAAGCCGCTTTAGCACCCCAGAGCTCGGCTTGAGTTACCCTGCAATATCTCGCTGGTTTGAGTCTCCCTTGGGGCGGGCACTGTTGGCGGCTGAGCGCATCGCTTTAGAAGATCAGCTCAGTTACCTGTTTGGCTATCACCTCATGCAGCTTAGCTCAGTCAGTCAAGCCGAATTCGCAAGCTCCAGCCGAATTAACCATTGCTTTCGAATGGCGCCGACAATGCCGGACGACCCAGGTGAAATATCGGGTCAGCAGGCTTACTCAGATTTTGATGAATTACCTCTAGCCGACGATACTGTAGATGTTTGTATCTTGCATCACGTATTGGAGTTCTCCCAGCGACCGCATCAAGTCTTGCGTGAGGCGGCACGCGTCACTATCCCCCGTGGTTATATCATAATTGTGGCGTTTAACCCTGTCAGTATTGCGGGTTTATTGCAGCCTCTTGGCGCCTTGTTTGAGGCTAGCGCCGTTTCTCGTCGCAGGCATTTGCGTGTCGGACGGATGAAAGATTGGTTGCAGCTGCTCGACTTTAACTGCCTTGATACCCAATATTTATTTCATAATTTACCCTTAAATGGTACCAGTTACCTTGCGAATAGCAGTATTATCCGCAGCGGCGAGTCAATGCGGCAAATGCCTGGTGGCTTGGCGTATTGCATGCTTGCTCGTAAAGATAAGGCTGGGTTGACGCCGATCAAATTAAAATGGGCTGAGCGTCGTTTGTTGGTTCCTATCCAGCTTTCTAAGCAGCCCGTTGCACGACCTGTGGGCAAAGAAGGGCTGATATTACCGTTTCGGCCCCCAGTAAATAAATAATAGTACTTTGGTTAAGACAGTACTTTGGTTAAGTAAGTATTGTTAAGTAATGATTATTAAGTAAATTTCGTTAAATAACGATACTTTGATATTTGAAATATAAGGTTATGTCTTGAAAAACATCGAAATTTTTACCGATGGCGCATGCCGTGGTAATCCAGGCCCCGGTGGCTGGGGTGCGCTTTTGCGCTTTAACGGAAATGAAAAACATCTGCACGGCGGTGAAAAACACACCACCAATAACCGTATGGAGTTGTTAGCTGCCATTGAGGGCTTAGCAGCTCTGAAAGAGGTGTGCGAAGTGACCTTGACGACTGACTCGCAGTACGTGCGCAAAGGTATTAGTCAATGGATGACTAACTGGAAGAAAAACGGCTGGAAGACAGCGGCGAAAAAACCAGTGCAAAATGCAGATTTATGGCGCCGCTTAGATGAGCTAAACCAGCAACATAAAGTAGAATGGTGCTGGGTAAAGGGGCACAGTGGGCATCGTGAAAATGAGATTGCCGATCAATTAGCCAATCGTGGCGTTGATGAGCTCAAGTAGTTAAGCTCTAATTAAACGGCCTGAATTAAACAATATGCATAAATGGTTTTAGATAAATGGCTTTGAGACAAATCGTACTAGATACCGAGACCACCGGACTTGAGCCCTCGCAAGGGCATCGGATTATCGAGATAGGTTGTGTTGAGTTAGTAGGGCGCCGCTTGACTGGGCGCCACTATCATCAATATATCAAACCTAACCGTGAGATCGACGAGGGCGCGCTCGCGGTGCACGGTATTAGTCTAGAGTTTCTCGAAGATAAGCCACTGTTTGATAGCATTGCCGACGAGTTTTTGGAGTTCATCGGTGATTCCGAGTTAGTTATTCACAATGCGCCCTTTGATGTTGGCTTTTTAGATACAGAGCTTAAGCGGCTTAATCGCGGTTTGGCACTTATTGGTGAGCGTTGCAGCATTGTCGATAGCTTAGTTATGGCTCGGCAGAAGCATCCGGGGCAAAAGAATAACCTCGATGCCCTCTGTAAGCGCCATTTTGTTGACAACTCCCAGCGAGATTTACACGGCGCCTTACTCGATGCTGAAATCTTAGCCGATGTCTATCTAGCGATGACCGGTGGCCAGCGTAAACTGGCGCTCAGTGCGGATGATTCTGATGGTGAAGGGGGCGGAGTACAGGAAGAGATTATTCGTGTTGATAGCAGCCGCCCGGCACTTAAAGTGATACGTGCAAGTGACGAAGAACTCGCGCGCCACCAAGAGAAACTCGCCCTAATCGATAAAAAAAGCGACGGCAACTGCCAGTGGTTAAAATAGCTTAGCTGCACTTCTGGTCGATTTGACTATATTGTATTTTGAGGTTAACCTGTCGTTTTTCTGCGATAAATGGCGTGTTAAATGATGTTTTTTAAGCATATTGTAACAAAATATTTGATCTGAACAGGTATAGTGGCGCCTCGTTCGAAACTATACTAGTTCACATGTATTGAGTGTTTATACCGCATGGCTTGGGTCGATTTGTACCCGCCGTGCTAAAAACTGATTTAAGGTAAACATAACCAACATGCGTCATACAATTAGTCTCTCTTGCACGCTAGCCGCGATTTGGCTGCTTAATTCCGGCCACTATAATCCGCTGATACTTTTCTTTGGTGTCATATCGGTCGCTTTCTGCGTAGCATTAGCTTTGCGTCTTAAAATTGTCGATGGTGAAGCTCAACCGCTCTCAATCTACTTACGCCTCCCTTTGTATTGGCTGTGGTTAATGCGAGAAATCATCACTTCAAACATCACCGTCGTAAAACACATCTGGCTCTCGCCAAAAGACATCTCACCTGTGGTAGCAACCTTGCCGCTGGATCAGCGTTCCGACTTGGCTCGGGTGATTTACGCTAACTCGATTACCATCACCCCGGGAACTGTCACGCTTGACGTGGATGAAAATACCATCACTGTTCATGCTTTAACGCACGCAGGCTTAGCCTCCCTCAAAACGGGTGATATGAGTCGACGCGTATCGGCCTTGGAGAAATAATGTTTGTTGCCGCTATAGTGGGCTTATTAGTCTCGATGTTGTTTGCCTTGGTGCGTGCTTTTCTTGGCCCGACCATTTACGATACGATTTTATCGGTTAACGTTTTTGGTACCAAAACGGTTTTACTGATTGCGGTCTTTGGCTTCTTAATGGGGCGTCCGGATTTTTTAGACATCGCCTTGGTCTACGCCCTAATTAACTTTGTGGGTGTTGTTGCGGTGGCAAGGTTAGCGCAATCTCTGCTGAGAGACAAAGTGGCAATGCTGATTGCTTGTGTTTGCGATAGCCAGTGGGATTGCTGAGTACTGCCCAGTGCTTCCTCTATACTAGGCATGAAATCACGTATGCTTGGTTCTATCGCTATCAAGTAGCAATTCGCTAGAAGAATAGTGCAGTTCGCAATAAGGAAGGGTATGTCCGACAATCTAGATAAATGGGTGCGTCGCCTTAGCGAGCAGGAAATGCCTGTTTTTAAGCACTCCGTTACCGCCATTGGCCACGTGACGCAAAGTGATGAAAGTTCTGCTTCTGCTAGTGAA
>NVXL01000071.1 GCA_002746115.1 Alteromonadaceae bacterium | reverse complement strand
GGTGCTTAAAATTCTGAAGCACTCATTTAATAGCGGGGAAGATACCATGATTTTACAAAAAACGTAAATTAAATATCAAATACAATAAATTCGAACAGCTGCTCCCGCTGAAATAGTTCGCGCCCTCCACTGTATCCCGTTACCTACGGGCAGTCCGGCGCTTGGCTGAGCATTACGATCAGCGGTCGTAATAATCCCGGTATTGAACTGACATAACCGCAGCTCATGGAAATTATTAAATAAGATATCTCCACTCAATGAGCTTTCGTTAGCGAACGTCTTTAGGGGTGTTTATGAAGTCATAGTGACGCTTAATACTCAAGCTCAATTAATCATTAACAGGCACAATACGCCAGTTCGTGATGGCTTCTCTTAGGCGGACACGCGGGACAAGCACTCCCCTATTGACACAGAAAGCCACCGACTGGCCATCCATGCAGCTTAAGGATAAGGACAAAGGGCGGGACAGACGCTAGCACAGGGAAATCTTATGAACACCGGCGATTGCGGATAGAATAAAAAATGATCGCCGAGATACTGCATCTCTTGCGCAACTTTTAAGCACTGTAGTTTCCTTCATGTTTTCCCGCAATTTTTGATGAGACAAAACCGAGTCACAGTGACGCTGAATACTCAAGATCAATTAATCATTAACAGGCACAATACGCCAGTTCGTGATAACTTCTCATAGGCGGACACGAGGGGCACCCCCCTATTGACATAGAAAGCCACCGAGATATACTGGCCATCCATGCAGCTTAAGGATAAGCTTTCATGACACACCCCGGGAAAGAGCAAATCAGTATTGATAATACCCCCTACTACCACATCGCCTCTCGCTGTGTACACAGAACCTTCCTCTGCGGAATTGACGCTAGCACAGGAAAACCCTACGAGCACCGGCGGTCATGGAATAGAAACAGGTTACGACTTCTTTCCTCTATCTTTGGCATCGATGTCTGCACCTATGCAATTAGGTCAAACCACATCCATACCGTCATAAAATTTGCGCCATCGCTGAAGCCGTGAAAGAGCGTAAAGTTTCAACAAACAAATTCCTAATTTCGCCTTCGTCCACATCCCCAGTAACGCTTCAGTTTTCTGGCAAAGTAAAGCTAATTCCGCTCTTAGAGTAGAGCTTAGTTTCCCCTAAATCAGCTTGTTTTTCGCAAGCAGACAAAAATACTATTAACAACATACCTAAAATATGTAGTAACTTTTTCATGAGGATCCTATCTGGGTGCTAACGTCACAATGAGGCGCGCAGTATTTTCGCGTCGCTTCTATTTCCTGATTATGTTGTAGTGAACTCATGCTTTAATAGTCCAAAACATTTAAGATTATGAAATCTTTCTTTCCAAAATCCTGCGTCTCGCCTCAAGCCTTCTTCTTTGAAGCCTATACGTTTTAACAGTTTCTCAGAACCTTGATTTCCTGGAATGGTATCCGCTTGAATTCTATGAATTGACTCGCAAGGCAACTTTCCTGAAAAGGCGGCCYCAATAATAGCCTTGACCGACTCTTGYGCATAACCCTTGCCCCAATAGCTGGGCRTTAACTCGTAACCAATTACCGCGTTTTTCATTTTTGAATTCCACGAATTAAAACCACAAGTACCGATAAGACAAGGTGCGCCCTTAATGCGAATTGCCCATCTTATTCCCAAGCTTGATTCAAATCGTGAGCTAAACAAAGAAACTAGCTCTTTTGCTTGCGAAATATCAGTGAAGGTCGCTAGGTCATAATACTCTACGACTAAATCATTTGAAAAAAGATCGAATACAGCGTCTCTATCATTTTCTCTTATTTGTGTTAATTCTAGTCTATCTGTTTCTAGTTCTGGAAATTTCAATCTGACTCCTTGGTGAAACATAGCGCCGCAATACGCGCCTATTTTGTGGAGCTCTTTTTTGTGTAAAATGGGAGCTTGCGATCATACACACAAAAAAGAGCGGAACAAAATAAGTCGCTGTAGATTGCCTTGTCAGCACCGTTTATAGTAACGTGCTTTCAGCTCTACTCTTACAATGAAACGCTGCAACCAGCGAGTAATTCATGAACGACTGGCAAGTAGTAATGTAATCCCTAAGCCAATACTGAACATTCTCTGTTTCAATTTCATTAAAAGAACATTGAACCACATGTGGGGAGTCCGACTGTTTTTTGCTGTCCGTCACGACAATAGTCAGGACTGATGATAAAACACACCACTCGAATAGCAAATAAAGTGACTCATCATTTATATTTAGGTGTAAGAAACTTGTGGATTTCTCAACACATTCTCCCAGCGCCAATTTTACCCCAGCCTCTTCAAGACCATTATATTCAGACTTATGGATAATACCCTCAGAGCACTCACCAATTGATTCAGTCTCTTTCCAACTTAAAAGCATAAATATTCCTGCTTGGTAATTATTTAATCGTTAACGCCAACATAAAAGGCGGAGCGTCAGCAACGTCTAGCCCGCTGGGCGATTTTTGATGTTTTTGTTAAGTGTTTTTCTCATAGCTAGATATTATTGTTGTGCTTTCAACGGAGATCTCAAAGTAACGACTCTTAACCTTAATGTACTCAGGATCTGAAAAGAATTGATCCGTTTTGGTATTACTAGGGAAGCTTATAGTGAACACACGATTAATGTCGTTGCTCGTTTCTGAGGCTAGCACCTCGGATACCTTAAAGTCATAGCCAAAGCCGCCGCCATATGAGGCTAGTATTGGCTTCATGGCTGATCGATACTCTTGATACAGCTGGTCATCTAGAACATTAAGGCCGACTACCATTTCATAAGACATATCGAGAACTCTGTAATTGGGTACTGGTAACACTTAACGCAGAGCTTACTTTGCATACAGAACCATCTGGGTACACCGAAAAAGTGCAATGGTTTTACCTGATGCTTGACTTGTAACAACTGCATCCCAAACTTGTGTGGTACCACCTAAATGCACTGCTTTAGCAGTGCATTCTACGATACCTTCTCGCACAGTACCAATATGGTTAGATTTCAGCTCTATTGTAGTAAACCCTGTAGCACTTTCCGGCAAGTTTGAAACGCAACCATAGCCCGCACAAGTGTCAGCCAAAGTTACAACTGCTCCCGCGTGGAGGTAGCCGTTTGGTGCCAATAGAGATTTAGTGACTTCAAATTCAGCTCCAACTTCTCCTGGTTTTATGAATGTCGCCATAATTCCAAGATGAGCAGGAAAATATTCAGCGGATAAACTATTGAAAAATTCTGGTGTAAATTTCTTTGGATTCATATTCCCCCTAACGTTCAAATAATGCGCGCGTTTTTTTGCGTCGCATTGATTTTCTGGTTAGCATATTATTTTTTTGTGTCAGTATGTTAGTCATTAACGGTTTAATCTGCTGTCGAAGCTTGCTGCCTACCCCACGATTTTTGCGTTAATGAATATCAAAAGTAAAACTATTTCTTACGCCAGGAACATCTACGGGCTCTCCATTTCGTACTTTAGGTTCATACCGAAATTTCTTCGCAGCTCTTATTGAAGTTTTGACAAATACATCATTCGAACAATCTATCACTTCATGATGTGCTGTTTTCCCCTCTTTAGTGACCGTATATTGGACAGTACAATATCCACTCATTTTCTTTCTGATTGCTTTTGATGGATACTTTACAAACACCTTGTTCTTAGGAAGATAGTCATCTGGGTATTCTTTTAAATGTTCTGACAATTTCTTGTCGTGCAATTGACTTTTCTCGTTTTGACTTGAGCACGACGTCAAGACTAAGGCTAACAAGAATACTGCGATAACAAAAACAAAAGTGGATTTCATTCTTCATTCCCCAAGAAGTTGCTGAATACGGCGCTAACAGTTGCATTTAACACTTTAATTCTATATGTACCTATAGATATTGCCAGCCCCAACGACTCATAAAATCGACGGAAGCCCACCCAGAATCAAGCCCTCAGAGAGTCGATCAAAAAACACACTCCAACAAAAGGAACGCACGTCCTATATTGCCATGTTGAAACATACCATAAGTCATTGATAAATAGGTGTTTATTCTAGACTAAAAAAAGTGGGTACTAGACCCTCTTTTCCCTTTAGACTTTTCCCATAGCGCCCAACACACTGCATGTAAAAACATCACCACAAACCACGGTAAGCCAATGGACGACATGCCGCAGCCAATCCCTACAAACCCCACGCGATTCATGGATCAACTCCGGGCATTTATTCGAAGTAAACAGGCACAGCACCCGGGAACGTAGTATTGCACAACAATGAGCGAAGCGAATGCACATAAACGAAGCGGAGGGCACTATGTCCTAGTTGGATTTTTGTTAAGTGTTTAGATAAGATGCGCATTATTTTCTTCTTAGTTCACCAGGTACGCGGGTCAAACCTAAATGTTATAAGAACTTTAACCTAAAGCCTTGACGCCTAATAGCTCCATCAATTGCACAGCTCTAGGGTTGCCCATTAAAAATTCCCGATAAGATTGATGTACTTGCTCATCCTTAACAGGGTCTAACAATTTAACATTCTCATAGTACTCTTCACTGGTTATATTATTGGCGTGGTAAGCTCTTTGCATAGCCTGAGATCCAATTCGACCATACTCTATTATCTCCTGCTTGAATTCTGTATTCCATGCGTCCCTGGCGCGCATTTGTTGCCGGCTAGAATAGTTTTCACTAAATTCAAACACCTTTTTACGCCACTCTAGAGGAGCTGGATTTTCTTTAGTGAACTGCTCTCCATTGCCTCCAAATCTCGTCTTCATTTGAGATTGTATTTCCTTACTTTCTTCAAAATAAGACTCGACAATCGGGCCTTCTGCTCGATATTCATCTAACCACTTAGGTAGCGCAAGGCGTTGAAGATCTTCTTTTACTTTATCGCTTAGTTGTGCCCCTGTAGGCTCTTGTCTATTTGAAAACTCAGCACGCGCCATCGCATCTTGAAATAGCGGAGAATTTTTTTTATGATCCGCAGAGAGTGTAGATTGAGTAACCGCTGAATTATAAGAAGAGCTATTATTAATGACTGATAGGTTCATGCATTAATCCTTATTTCTATAGATAAATTTCCTCAGTAAAAATGCAATAATCCTGCCAATTAACAATATTAACAAACAGTCGGCAAAGAACAATGAGTATCAGCAATTTCAAGATCAAATAAACCTATTGCGGCCATTAATTACCGCTTATTACGGTAACTTATTGCCGCTTGTATTGTTTTTAAGTTTCTACCTACTCCATCATTTAACACCGAAAACCGTAGCTATTCAACGTGGCTTGTAGCGAATGTTATAAAGGCAGATAAACCCGTATTTGAGTGCCTTCTCCAAGCTGTGACTCCACTTCAATTCGCCCCTTTTGCCTTTCAATAATGCCAAAACTAATCGCCATACCTAGACCCGTTCCCTCACCTTCGGGCTTGGTCGTATAAAAAGGCTCGAAGACGCGCTGCTGGGTTTCATCACTCATACCACAACCGTCATCTTTAAAACAAATAACCAGCTCAGCCATCCGTTCGTACATACTCAAGTGCAAACAGCCACCATCACTCATCGCTTGGCAGGCATTGACCATCAAGTTCATAAAGACTTGATTAAGCTCTGAGGCGCAGCACTCCAATTCCGGATCGTTTTTAATATCAGTAACAAATTCGATTTTATCTTTAAAGTTGGCGCTAACCAGCTGCAATGTGCTTAATAAGCCTTTACTTAATTTTGCCTTTTGAGTCGGATTGCTTTCCTTTCGGGAGAATGTGTGCAGGTTGGCTACAATCTCTTTTATACGATCGGAGCCATCTTGCGCGTTACTTAACTGGGCGCGTAGGGCTTCAAAATGCTTATTAAATTTCTCTAACAGTTCTTCATTACCCTCTTCATCTATTAACGAAAAAATAAACCCTCTAAAATTCTCAACACGCTTATCTAGGTTAAATAAAGCTGTATTACAGTAATTATTTGGGTTGTTGATTTCGTGGCCAACACCAGAAACCAAGGCTCCGAGGCTCGACATTTTTTCGGATTGCACTAACTGCCCTTGGGCATGCTGAAGTTGCGTGTGTGCCTGCTGAAGCTGCTGATGGCTATGAGCCAGTTTTTCGTGGCCTTGGCGCAAGCCTTCGTTGCTTTGGCGCAACTGTTCGGTTTTAATCGCAACACGCTGCTCCAACTCGCAGTTAAGCTTGTGTTCGTTGGAGGCATTTTTTCGGTTATTGTGTGCATGAATTATTAACGTAGCTAAAGCGCATATTGCACTTACATATAAACAATAGGCCCACCAACTTCGCCACCAAGGTGTTTCGATATGAACATTCACCGATAGTGGCACATCATTCCAAAGGCCATTATTATTACTACCTTTCACTTGAAAGATATAATTACCGCTGTCTAGGTTGGTATAAGTGGCCGTGCGGCGGTGGTCGACGTGCTGCCAATTTTTATCGAAACCCAGCAAGCGGTAGGCGTATTGATTTTTTTCATTATCGCGAAAATTAAGTGCTGCAAATTTAAAGGTAAATACCGATTGATGATGCTTTAAATGTAGCTTACTCTCGCGTTCAATTGTTTGCAGGTAGGTGGGCGCTGGACGATTGAATAGCTGGAAGTCGGTGATGACAATTGGCGGCTTAACAGGGTTGCTGACAATATCTTTGGGGTGAAACAAGGTTAAGCCCTCAGAGCTACCAAAGGCCAGCGTACCGTTTGTTAATTTAATAGCCGCAGGACGGTGGTGTAAATTCGAGGCAATGCCATCTCTTTTGCTGAAGTTTCGAAAGGTTCCTGTCTTTGGGTTCAAGCGCGATAAGCCATTACCCGTGGCAAACCAAAGCATGCCTAATTCATCCTCAATGATGCCCGTGACTAGATTGTCGGCTAACCCATCTTTAACTAGGTAACGGCGAATACTATTGGTCTCAACGTCCCATTCGACAGCCCCACCACCGAAGGTTCCTAGCCACAATTTGCCCTGCACATCCTGAGTGATGGCACTGAGTGCATGGCTGCGCAGTGACTGTGCAACTTTCGGCGGTTGAGTGATTGCATCAATGACATTAAGTTCACGGTTAAAGCGATATAGGCCGGTATCGGTTCCAAGCCAAAAGTTGCGCTCGCGATCCTCATAAAGAACCGTAATACGCCCCGGGGAAGCGCTGCCTGGCGCGATTTGAAACTGCTCGAAATTATCCTCACCCCGATTATAACGGTGCAGCTTACCGCCGCCGGTACCGACCCATAGCGCCCACTGCTGATCTTCATAGATCACCCAAGGTTCAGAACTGGGGAGGTAGTGTTTGAAGCGCGCTTGAGCCTCACTGTTATCACTTGTGTTCGGTGTTAGAAATCGATTTAGCCCACCTCTCCAAGTGCCTGCCCAAACCACATCATGAGAGTCAGACTTAACGGCAATGACCGGAGATGCGCTTAAACTGTGTTGGATTTCATCATGATGTTGAAACCGGCGAATCTGCATACGCTTTAGGTCGACTAAGTTAAGTCCTTTTTCGGTGCCGACCCAAAGTCTCCCTTTCGAATCTTCATCCAGCGAGATAACGTCGTTATAACTGAGACTATTCCGGTTGTGCGCCTGATGACGCAGCACTTTAAAAGCACTGGCTTCACGGTCGAGCTTCGATATGCCAAAGGGGAAATGGCCAAACCAAACATCACCGATACTGTCCTCAAACATGGTGTTGATTCGGTTGTTAACCAGACCATCATGCTCGTGAGCTTGGCGGACAAAATGATGGAAGTGACCACTGCTGGTATCGAGACTTCTTATATCAAGTAAGTCAAGCCCTCCACCGCCAGTCGCGATCCAAATATGACCCGAAGCCCCCTGTCTAATAGCGCGCACAATATTGGCAGCGAGACTATGGGCGATATGGCTATGGTGACGATAATGAGTGAATTTTTCCGTTTGCAGATCCAAACGGTTTAGACCGCCCCCGAAAGTTCCAATCCACAAGTACCCATGCCGATCTTCAAACAATGCGGCAACCTGCGGGTGACTCAGCTTGGTACTTATATTCTCCAGGGAGGAGTTGTTGCTTATTCTATTACCGGAGTTGGCCTTGGCGCTTGTGTACTGGGTCGGCAGGTGGGGGTAATGGATGACGCGCCCGCTCCTCGGTTCTAGGCGGTAGATCCCGTTACCCCAAGTGCCAACCCAAAGCCGTCCTTTGCCATCTTCATACAGCGCGGTAATGTGCTTGTCAGTGAGCTTAGCTGCAGAATCTGGAGAACTTGGAGAACTTGGAGAAGACCGAAAAGACTCAACGCTACCGCTGCCAGTATCCAACTTGTTTAAACCGTTTTGCGTACCCACCCACAAAACGTCTTGGCTCCCCATTAAAAGCGTACTTACATGATTATGGCTTAACGCGTTAGCCCCTGATCCAGTATGGTAGCTTATAAAATCGTCACTGTGAGCGCGATAGCGGTTGAGCCCGTTTGCCGTTGCAACCCATAAGGCGCCCCGATTGTCGACGAGTAGATCGAGAATATTGCTATTGCTTAAACTGTTGGGTTCATTGCTCGACTGGTAAACCTTTACTTCGTAGCCGTCAAAGCGCGCTAAACCATTAGCCCCGCCAAACCACATATAGCCTTGCTCGTCTTGTATTGTGGCATTTTGTGCTCCGATAGCATCAAGCTTGGGCTGCTTGAGCGTATTAAAACGTAAGTTGGGTTTTTGTTGAGCGGTTTGAGCATCGGCGTAAGCGCTTATTGAGGACAATAAAACCCCAAGTAAAATACGCCACGCCAATGCCAATACTCGCAACGATTGACATAGCCACGCTATGCGTTCTTTTGGAGGCGGTATATATTCTGTGATCGCTGTATTTAAGCTTAACAATAGCGTGCTCTCTTGACCGGTGGGCGACTCGCTTTAATTGACGCGACCTATTATCACCTATTATTAGCGGGGTCTTTCACGGCGCACCGGCGGTCAATTCATTAAGCATTTTATCCAACTTATTTAAAGACAAATATACATTTAAACATTCGCGTTTGCTAAACATTTCCCCCGAAAGTTTCTGAGCCTCTTTTTTCTGTCTTTAATAATCGAGTAAATTTCTCTCTCGCTGTAGCCATACATCAGGCAACCAAAGGGGCAGGCTCATCAACGCTACGATTTCAAAAACATTGGCAAAAAACAGCCTAAACAAAATCCGCCGTTTCTTCAATTGTGTTGATCCGTGCGCCAAAAACTCAAAACCTGAAAATAAAACAGACAAATTTTGCACTATAACTCCTACCAGCAAAGTCATTACCGAAGGCGAAGCGGAAAAACATCGCTCAGACTACACTTGTTAGCTTGTAAAGTGCTTATAAATCACCCCAAGCTAGCCAACACCTCCACAATAATGGAAGTAATGATGGTGGGCCGCAGGCTGCCTTCTTAGGAACAGTCACTCTAATTAAGAGGCTCATTTTTAATATACCTGCCATTATTCAACTTAGAAAAAAACCGCTCAAGCATAGGGTGATCGATGGGTTCTAAACTATCATCCGGCTCCAAATTTTGTTCGGCTACGTAAGTTGAATGCGAACTTTCATGAACCAACACATGGTACCAAGGTTTGTTTTTGGGTGGGCGAGACTTTGCGACTTGCTCATACCACTCATCTGTCGCTTCGAATATTCGATCAACATCTACAATGACTCCGCGATAATCGAAAAGTCGATGGTGGATCAAATCACCAACTGAAAATTTCGCCCTGGTAATTTTCGTTACAGTACCCATCGGTTTCTCACAATAGTCGATATGAATGGAATTCTAACGCTTAGATCACCGACGTCGTCCCCGGCGAAAAAATAGCGACAGAGGACACATCCTCTGGACGATGTTGGTGCATCTACTAGTTAAATTGCCGCAGTAGGTGCCCGACGCAAAATCAGATACACCTCAACGGATCTATGGGCTTTAGTCTGCTATAACTGGCACCCAAACAGCAGCACCAAGCAAGCATATTCTATGTTAACAGTGTATTCCATAAACTCTCTCATCGCCAATCCCTTTTGC
The DNA here is from genome assembly GCA_002746115.1 of Alteromonadaceae bacterium. Taxonomy (GTDB): domain Bacteria; phylum Pseudomonadota; class Gammaproteobacteria; order Pseudomonadales; family Cellvibrionaceae. Next base: position 13,870 of record NVXL01000071.1, on the reverse strand, counting down.
CCAGACACGACTACCCCAACAGTGTCTTACGCGCCATGCCTACCATAGCGTAAACCGCTAATTTTTGACGCGATACAATGTCCCTGTGTACCAGTGATTCCCCACACTTTGAGCACACCGGCCTGTCACCTTTTTCCTCTAAAAAGTCTTGCCATGCGAGATGTTCTCGCTTACTTACAGCGTCTTGATCAGACTCTTTGCGGCCAATCTTGTTTAACACGGCAAGGGTATGATGCTTTCTTTTTCGGCTCAACCCAGTTACCCGCCTTGTCTACACCGCCATGAGTTATCACAACCTGAATGTGCGGGTGTAGCGGTGGGCATGCACAATTCAAGACCTGACCCCAGCTTTCTAATTTGCCAAATTACACTCACCTTACCCCTGTAATAACATGTAATAACAAGTTGACTAATTTTTAGCCATTATTAATCTGATGGGAATTTTGAAAAAGCCTACTTCCCTTCTCAATACAACGGTATGCAGTGATTCTATCTACGCTGAATTAATCAACTACTCAGAAGAAACTATTATGGCCAATCCATTAACCCTAATAATGCCCGTTTTACCAGACACCAAACTCCTCACAATTGTGGAGCTTTTAGCTAAAAGCCAACCTGCGATTGACGCGGCTCTGGAATCAATTGGTACCGTACATTTTGCTCGTTTTTCACTGTTAGATAGATCGAAACCAAATTTACAGCCCGACCTTCTTGAGATAAATAAGCCATCAAGCACGCTGATGATCGGCGTTATTACCGTATATGACGGTGACTTTAATCCCTATATCAGCGATTTTGTGGCGCAGCTAGGTGACGTATTCAATGCGTTACTGGCAGTGGTAGTTGATGGGTCTACCATTACGCCTGTACAGGATAACATTGCCAAATTTCAAGACTTTGTAACCACCAACGACGCATCGCAACATAAGCCAAACGAAAACCTATTTTCTGCGTATCCACAAACGGTGCAACAAATTCTGGCCGCATTCCCACCGCAGTAATACCGACCTACATCTAGGCTATTTCTATGGCCTAGGTGTAGATTTAGATGTAGGTCTAAATAATTCAACAACCGCTGCTTCAGGAGTAATAGTATGGGTGCACCGATAATTGATTTTAAAGATGTTCAAGGCGTAATTTTACGTGGCTACCGGGTTAAATTTGCCCGACACTTTATTTTGAGTATTACCGATACTCAAGCAACAGCCCGGTTACTACAATCCCTAATTAACGGAGACGCCGGTTTACCCCAAGTTACGACAGCCCTGCGCCGCGAAGTACGTCCAGCTAGCTTTTTAAATGTAAGCTTAACCTCCGCTGGCCTTTCGGCTATGGGCGTAAGCGATGATGACCTAAAAACATTTGATGCGTCATTTCAGCAAGGGGCAAGCAGCGACGCTATTGCAACAATTATTGGCGATGTCGGTAGCAGCGCACCGCAAAACTGGATTGGCGGTCTAGGCGACGGGCAACAAGTTCATATGCTCATTAGCTTATGGGTTCGTGAATCAACCGACGTAATGGATTCAATTACTGCCAAGTTAAATGATGCGTTTGAAGGTGCCGTAAAGGTACTCCTAGTTCAAGATGCAAACGCCCTCCCCGATGACAAAATACATTTTGGTTATCGTGACGGCATAGCTCAGCCAACAGTCATCGGTATGCCGCCAAACAATAATATTCCCGACGATCAACCACCCGTTGCCACTGGTGAATTTTTATTAGGTTATAAGAATCAGATTGGAGGTACTTACCGTGTATCACCATCACAGCTCTCGACCAATAGTAGTTACGCCGCATTCCGTATTTTGGAACAGGATGTCGCCGGATATGAAGATTTACTGAAGAGTTTTTCAGAGCAATCCGAGCTTGATACAGAAATGGTGGCAGCAAAAATATGCGGTCGCTGGCGAAATGGCAACCCACTAACATTAGCGCCCACTCAGCAGGGATCCCCCTTACCGAGTGAAGAAATAAATAATTTCACCTACGTTAAGCCACCGGCAGAAACGGATGACACTCTCGGATTAACATGCCCGATAGGATCACATATTCGTCGCAACAACCCTCGCAATGGCGCAGTAGTAGGAACCGACAGCACTCATCATCGAATTATTCGCCGAGCTATGCCCTATGGGCCAGTGTACGACCCAAAAAAACCTGATGATGGAGATCGAGGACTCGTTGGCTACTTTGTTAACGCCAGCATACATAACCAATTTGAATTTCTAACAGGCCAATGGAATTTGGAATCTGATTTTGTTAAATCGGCCACTGCACCCGGTGGCGAACCTGAAGGTAATGCCGTATTTAACATCTCGGGAGAGGATGTATTTTTGGGCGTGAACGAAGATGAGTCGAGTTCATTTACCTTTGCTCACGATGGTAAAAATGGCGCTAATAACACAAATGCAACCGGCTTTGGTCGAACGATTATTACCCGTGGTAGTGTGTATTGCTTTTTCCCAAGTATTACAGGGCTAAGCTATTTAGCCAGTTTACCTACTCAATAATATTATTCGGCGACTTTATATTATAGTCGCCATTTTTAAGCGCCGATCCGGGACAGGCATTACAGCCACACACGCAAGAGCAAGTTGCGCTGGAGTCTCTGTTGATGTTTGATGTGCCAGTAAAACCATTAGTGATATTTGAAGGTAACATCACATCGGGTGAACAATCCGGAATTCTGTTTTCTTTTGAGGATTATCTCCAGCTTGTTGATTACACTGACAGCCCTTAGATTAATACTCCGCGAACAATTCCTGCCCTACTTTTTGCGAGCCTAACGACGCTTATCTAAAGGCGTAAACAGCCCACCATTATCATGTGAGATAATCATTCGGGAATAATTTTTATTTGAAAATGCCATGCGCTTACGCAATTTGTTTGACTGCGCTATATTCTCTTTGGTTTCAGCGTTAAGCTCTTTAAGCAGTAACATTGCGACCTCTTCAGCGGCATTATTAAGTACCTGCTTTAACAAAGCACCATCATTATCCAGCCAAAGCTTTCCATAGCGGTTGTCGCTATCGACAAAGGTGCTTTGATTACGAATATCAGCTAAAGCTTGCTTCCTCTGCGCTTTAAGTTCACGGCGATCTTTTTTATCGGCCATTTTGAGAAGGTCTTTATAGAACGCGCTCACTTGGGATTTTTCAATTTTTTGCTCTTTTTTCTCCTTACTAGCCGTGCGCAAAGCTGAATTCATTGCGGCAACTTTATTGGACTGATAAACAATTTTACTGCGGTAATCAGAATCCGCAGGCAAGCGCTCATCAGTATCACTATCAACGTCAACCTCAACAATCACCTCAAAAAAATCCAAATAGGGGCTAAAATGATAAGCAATATTAACGTAAGCCTTAAGGCCTCCAGCCGCTTCTTGCTCAGTCGCAAGAATGCCCCGCTCAGGCAAAGGCTCTGTCGTTTGTACCAAGTTCAAATGCTCGACCCAACTAAGCGGATGGCTCCCGCTTTTAAGTGCTCGTCGTTCGATCACATCAACAAACAGCTGAGCAACATCAATTTGATGCGCCGTAATAAAACTCTTCATTCGCGCAAAACGCTTTAGCGCCAAATCAACTTGCTCCGCTTCAGCCCTCGCGATAACGGCATCAGCATCATGCTTTATGTTGCGTATGAGCGGAACCCGCCCCAAATCTACCTGGCTACGAAGCTCCGGTTCAGAAAAGCCGGTATACACCGTAATATGGTCTAGTGTCGGAGTATCGACGACCAGCGAGATATTCTCTTTCAACTGGGCATAACTATTCGGTGAACATATCGCCACAGTTATTAACAAGGCATAGGTTAGGCGCATAATCGGCATATTACTAAACACGGCATATCTCTCCTAATAAACTTAATTTGATGGCTCATTCTACACAGATCAATTAACACCTCCAAACAAACATAAGTAAACAGCTAAACAAACTCCTCCCCCTTCGCACTACCTGCCTCAGATGACCACAGTAGAAACATCGCAATTTTCTTATCAACGCCCCAAACAAGAACCACTATCATTAGTGCTATCATCACTAACTGTCACACAACTTCCACTTTGGAGCACAGCATGTTTAACCAATGTACCTGCCAGCCTTGCCTGTCACAATGATATTAAGCGCTTGCAGAGCGGTAAAGGTGGCAGCAAAGAACAAGTCCGCATCGAAGACAGAGCCTTCCTCTGCGAGACTGAGGCTAACACGGGGAAATACCGGCGATCGTGGAAACAAACCAAGGGACCAAACCAAGGGGACAGACACTCTCCTATTCACGAACCACGCTGATCCTACTATTTGTGGATCTAGACATAGGGCTTACTAGTATAGCCAAGAAAGTCACAATTCAAGACCTGACCCCTTTATTTGTTGACCTGCCATCGAAACCACTGGCACTATTATTCTCAGCAGTAGCTGTTTCACTTACTAACAACTTCCTCCTGGAATCGAACGCAATTATTTCGCCCATTGTGTTTGGCCTTGAAAAGAGCCGCATCGGCCTGTTCAATCAACCTCTTTGGCTTGGTTTCGCTATCGGGAATTAGCGTACAAAAACCGACACTTAATGTTACTGGATAATTGTCTTTAGCGGGATGCGGTATAGCCATATTGTACACTTCCGCCCGAATAGCTTCAGCTAAATTAAATGCACTCATTTCATCCCCATAAACAATTATGGAAAACTCTTCTCCCCCATATCTGCATGGAATGTCGGTTGAACGTACACAAGTGTTCGAAATTGACCGTGCAACTTGAATTAGACATTCATCACCAGCATAGTGTCCAAGCTTATCGTTATATTGTTTGAAGTGATCTATATCGCAAATAATTAGTGATAATGGAGTTTTTTTTCGTAATGCCAAGTTAATTAAAAATTCTAGTTGAAAATCAAACTCCCTACGGTTATTGATACCCGTTAAAGAATCGGTTTTGGCCCTTTTATATAATTCATTGCTTATAGTTTCTGGCTCGATAATACCAAATAACAATATAGCGTTACCTGATTGATCTTTAACTAAAGCTCTTGCTCGACTTGAAAAATATAGCGTTTCTTCTGACTTTGAGTTGAAATACGGAAAGCTATTGCTGTACTCTTCTATTTCTCCTCTCCTCAGCTGATGATACTCATTAAAAATTTGCTTTGCTTTAACCAAGCTTTGCATTGCAACGTTGGTATTATAATCGCCAGCAATTGGACAAGTTTCAGATACAGAGTGATGAATTACACTTGCATCCAGTGAAAATATTTTGCACATTGTATTATTACAATAAAATATATTGGGATCATCTTCAAGATCAATAATCCACCACGACAAATCTGAAAAATTTAGTAACCTTTCATAAAGTCGATAGAACTCTTCTATTCGTTTATTTGGAAACATAATTAAATATTATCTAGATTCAGAGTATTCATGTATCAGCTAACGCCTTTGGAAGAGGTAAATTGTGGCGAAGCCACGCTTTAATTTGTCCCGCTTGCCAAGCTTGCTATGCATTTGTCTCAGCCCATACTGCATACTCATTACCATTGGGGTCAGCAAAATGAAAACGACGACCACCAGGGAAGGGAAAAATTGGCTTTATGACTTTACCGCCTGCATCTTCTACCTTTGATTGCGTAGACTCAATATCACTGCTGAAAAGCACAATAAGCGCACTACCATTTTCAGTGGATACAGATTGATCTGACTTGAAAAATCCACCGTCGAGGCCTTGGTTGGAGAACGCGCTATATTCTGAACCATAATCCTCAAACTCCCAGCCAAATGCTTCGGAGAAAAAATCTTTAGCTTTCTGAATATCTCTTGCTGGAAATTCGACGTAATTTATTTTTTCGTGCTCATTCATGCTTTTACCACTTGTGGTGCATCACATTTGTATTTAACACTTTAAGCCTATATGTACCTAAAGATAGTGCCAACTCCAGTAATTCATAAAATCGATGGAGACCACCCAGAATCAAGCCCTCAGGCTGCCGTTCAAAAAACACACTCCCACAGCCAATACCTACAAACCTTACGCGATTCACGGATCAACTCCGCGCTTTTATTCAAAGCAAACAACTTGCCTACAGAGCAGAGAAAACCTATTGTCGCTGGGCATTAGACTACATCCGCTTTCAAGGTAAAAAACACCCTATAACCATGGGGATGACCGAGGGATTATCAGCCCTTTCGATCAATACTCACCCAATCATAGTTCAAACAAGAAAACCTGCACAGAACATGTTAACAAAACACGCCACATTGGCGCCATTTTCAACATACGAGAAAATAGGGGCAAATATCGCAAACGGGAGGCAATCCACTGTTTACGGTGATCGTAATTTTCACCTGTTGAATGATCGTCACCACATAAATACGCGCGCCGAACACAGCGAACATAGCAGTGCAAATACAAGGTATCTGCGAGGCAGTTTTTGCTTTAGGTGCACGCGGTGGCGGCAAGCGCTATAAAATATCGCCGTGCTAGCTGTCAAGATTGAAGGAAACCGGAACATTAAAGGTGAACTCCTCACCGTCGATTTCAGTAGGCATGTCAGGGAAAGGTGAAGATTTTTTAAACCCCGCGTCACCGCGCGGTTCAGATCACCATACGAGGTTCTTTTCTGAAGTGCCACATCCAAAATTTTACCCTTACGGTCAATAGTTCTCTTGGCAAGTACATTGCCTGCCTGGTTAAGCATCTCCGAACGCTTTAGATAGGTAATTCTCAGGCGGGCATGGTTCACCAACGCTCAGGCATAACGCTTACGACGTGCACGCTCCTCTTTTAGGCGTTCCTCCCCTGCCAAACCGTCGGCAACGGCAACTTCCATTCCCCTTGCCTTTTGCTCTTCAAACGTTTGCTGTCCAGAGGCTTTCGCCAACTCAAGACCAAGATCTAATTCTGGAGGATCGATAGTTACTGGAGCCTCGTGCAAACCAAGGGGACAGACACCCTCCTATTCACGAACCACGCTGATCCTACTATTTGTGGATCTAGACATAGGGCTTACTAGTATAGCCGAGAAATTCACAATTCAAGACCTGACCCCCTTATTGATCGCCCATAACAATTAACAGGCAGCCAAGCAACTACAAGCCCGCATCCCGTACACGCCTCGACAAACTATGTCGTCAAAATGCTTGACCTTAGGTTGAAATAACGCACAATACGCATATCGCGAGAATAACAAGCATAACAAATGAACCCGAGCTCTATTATGTGCCGTAATGTTAAAACCCAATGTATTGTTGAACCACCTGCCCTTAACCTAGCCCTTGGACAAGTCAGCTCTGCTAAGCTGTTTGGTGTGTAATGTACTTCATTCGAATGTCGGTCGCCTTTATATTGATCGCTCTGCTAGCCATTGCTTTCATCCCTTTGGTTTTATTTCGTCCATTCCATAGGCGCAACACAGGGAATATCTGTGCCATTGCTTACCCTGTTATGGCCTGGTACTGGGGTGTTCGTATTGAGTTCGAAAACGAACATCGCCTTGCCCCCGACGTGCCCACCGTCCTCATTGCCAACCACCAAGATACCGAAGACATGTTTTTTATCGAAAGCGTCATTCGCCCGGGCACGGCAGTTTTGGGTAAATGGGAGCTTATCTATGTGCCGTTTGTCGGCTGTGTATTTTGGCTTGCTGGTAACATTTTAATCAAACGATCGAACAAGAAAAAAGCCAAGCAAGCCTTGCAGCTCGCAGCTGAACAAATGCAGAACAACAACCTTTCGCTGTTGTTTTTCCCCGAAGGAACCCGAAATTGGGGCAAGCCGCTACCCTTTAAACTTGGGGCCTTTAAATTGGCCATTGAGGCCGGGGCGCCAATTCAACCGGTATGCTTCTCTTTAAGACATAAGACCTTAAACTACAAGCGCTGGCGCTCAGGAGTGATTAAGGTAAAATGTTTGGAGCCCATCCCGACTGAAGGGTTGACTCAGGATGATGCGCTTGAGCTTGCCATTAAATGCCGTAAACTTATCGAAAAACAGTGTGAAGAGATAACTTCTCGTATGCTCCAAAGTACATGAGCCCACTCATTACCCCCCTATTAAACAAAAGGCACGAATGTTGGTAATTAGTGTTGAGCTCGATACTGGGTTGGCGTCATACCTGAATTTTTTTTGAAAATCCGGTTAAACGTGGATTTACTGCTAAAGCCTGAGTCGATCATTATATCGAGAACATTCCTGTCTTTAGCTGCGCCAACAAGAAAATTTTCAGCTTTTTTAAAGCGATAGCCATTAATATAATCAAAAAAATTCGTCCCATGATGACGATTAATAATCGATGACAAAGTGCGTTGTGGAATCGAAGTAATTTTCGATAGCGCTATAAGCGAAAGATCTGGGTCTAAGAAGGGCTCGCGCTCTTCCATCGTATTGAAGAGCCGACTCACTTGCTCTTCAGTATATTCTTGATTTGGATTATCCTCGCTAACACTAGGCGATTTTAAAGTCAGCACTTGCGCCTGGGTTAAACTATAAACAACGAGGGTGGTCACAAGAAAGAACAAAAAGTAGGTTCCTACCCGGCTGGTGATATGCGCTAGCCCCCCTATACCGAACTCCGCAAACACCTGTGCCACGGCTTGCAATAGCCATAAACCAATAAAACCAAGAATCAATAGCTTTAACCAGCTAGCGTCAATACCCGCCAAGTTTGAACTCACCCGCATTAAACGGGACTTATGCTCCACTAAGACCTTATAAGCTAAAAATCCGTACACTAATTCGACGATATGAATCAACCAAGTTTGCAGCCAAAATACAGGGTTTATAATATAAAAGTAGAAGTTTTGTATACCCGCGAGATAACTGTCGGCACTCATCGAGATATAGATAAACGGGACGGATAAGAGATGTATCAATGCAGGCGCAAAATGGTGATATTGGGACCGATTGAATTGATAATCTTCAAATATTAACGAGCGAACATAAATGTAGAGCGCCGGTGCCCCAAGCAAAAGCGAGGTGCGCAATAAGAAAAGCGCATGCGGCTGAAGGAAGTCGAGCTGGGATTTAACCGGAACCGACCAATAAAGTACGGTATTAAACGAAGACAATGCCACACAAATGAGAAACAAAGACAGCCAACGGTTATACCGTCTTCTCGGTTTATCCACCAGCAATATTAGAACGAAGAGCAAGCAGGAGGATGTGACGATGAGCAATGATAGATCATCAAGATTAAACAACGGTGTCTGCATATACCTAATACCTAATACCTAATACCTAATACCTAATCCGGCACCACGTAGGTGCCAACAAACCTAATACGCGCATTGGGACGATGCCACGGCAACAATCACTTAACATGGAGATACCAAACAAACACGCTTGGCCCACTATATCCCGCTTATAAAGTGAGAGCCTGCACGTAAAATATTTACAAGGGATAATACGCATGAATTTATTTAAGTCAATGCTACACACAAAACCACCTTCTCTTCTATCGCTAAAAGCCGCTAGCATTAAAACATCTAACTCTAAAACCTCTAAAAGGCCTAAAAGGTTTAATGCGCGTTTATTCCCCTATGTTTCCACCGTATTTGTTATCGCCTTTTCAGCTCAAGCCATAGCCGACCAGAGCGCTTGGACGCTAATGTGGTCCGATGAATTCGAATACCAAGGCTTACCCGACAAAGCAAAATGGGGCTACGAGGAAGGCTTTGTCCGCAATCAAGAGCTGCAATATTATACCAGAGCACGAAAGAAAAATGTTCGCGTCGAAAATGGCACTTTAATCATCGAGGCACACAAGGAAAGCTTAACCAATAAAGACTACCTTAAAAGTGCCCCCTTAGACGATTGGCAAAAATCTAGAAAAACATCGAACTACACCTCAGCCGCGATCACCACACAAGGCAGAGCCTCATGGACATACGGAAGAGTCGAAGTCAAAGCAAAACTCCCCAAAGGGCGGGGAATCTGGCCTGCTATATGGATGTTAGGCCTCAACATGAACGAGGTAGGCTGGCCACAATGCGGCGAAATCGACATTATGGAAAACGTGGGTTTTGACCCCAATGTCATACACACGACCGTACATACCTCAAAATTTAACCATACACTTGGCACCCAACTTGGTGAACAAAGTACGGTAATTGACCCTCATAATACCTATCACCTCTATGGCATCGAATGGTTTCCTGAGCGAATCGATTTTTTTGTCGACAACAACAAGGTGTTTACCTTTTCCAATGACGGATCAGGCGAACAAGCCTGGCCATTCTTTGCCCCTCAATACCTGCTGCTCAATGTTGCCATCGGTGGCGGCTGGGGCGGTCAACAAGGTGTAGACCCCTTAATTTTCCCTCAAAAAATGACCATTGATTACGTTAGGGTCTATCAACAAACAAGCCAATAAACAACTCGTCAACTCAACAATTCAACAAGCAATCCAACAAAAAGCCTGCGCTTATCTCAATAAGCACAGGCTTTTTTATTAAATACAGGATTTTTTATAAACTATTTATAAGCTATTTATAAATAATCTATAAACCACCTATAAAAAATTAAAACTGCGTACTCGTCCAATCAGTAACGATCTGACAACTACAGTCGCCATCCCAATAAACAAAGCGATATGAAATATTGTCACCCGCGCTAAGTCCCGTCAAAACGTGGGTATTATTACTGCCATCGTTACTGCCATCATTTTGCATGCGGAAATTTTGTTGCCCGGCAGTATTCAGCACATAATGCACATCCGCCCACTCGGCTGAATTAACATAAAACTCGACAGAGCTGTCATCCAGAACGCGATACCCCAGGGAATTATTCTCCTCCTCATCATCCCCCACATTAAACTCAATCCAATTAAGATTAAAGCCCCCGCCTGTCACGCGTATTCGCACCGTATAAATACCTGCATCCAGCTGATGCTGACCAAGTGAGCGCGTGCGCCAAGATTGCCATCCTCCCGTTGCAGGCACGGTGTCGGCAGCAAGATCAACACCGTTAATGCTAATAATATAAGCACCCGTATTAATAGGGGATGCTACACGGCTTAATATCTCGTAACTACCTTGCTCAAGCGTCACAGTAAATTCAAGCCAATCGCCCACATCCATCCAGCCAATATTAAATCCGCCGCCCACATCGGAGGCCGCTTGAATATCAGCATCAACATTAGTGCGATAAGCCCCACCGATATTGCCGGGCGTAACATCAAAGTGCTCAGTAAAGTCTTCCGCCTGAACGCGAACACTGTGCGCAGGCGCCGCTTCGCAACCCGCGGCATCCACGCTAGACCCAGGCTCTGTGCCTGAGCACTCGTCAATATCATTATTCACACCATCACCGTCATCATCACCGATGCTGGCAACGCCGCCCTCGTAATAGATGTTATCGATCCGCATATCAAAGCCCGTTGGCGAAAGAAAGCCATCGCGACTGAGCACGGTAAAGGCGTATGACAAGCTGCGAAGATCAATGATCGAGCCACGCAATATTGAAACCGGAATCACCGCCTCCTCCCACTCGCCATTGCGACTGAGCCCATATTTAGGCGTATTCGCGGGAAGCCGCACATAAGACTCATTGCCATGGGTATCGCGAATGCCGATACGAAACTCCACGTCGGCAGGCACGCGAATATGGAAATGCAGATTACCCTCACCAAAATTACTCAAGTCCAATGGTTCGCGCGCCTCGATACCGCCACCAAACCAATGGCTGGCTTTGGCTTGCCAACAGATAGACTCGCTGCCTTCGAATGCCTCGCCGTCACAGGAGTCAAAAGAGTTATCCCAAATCCAAGTGTCCGAATTGGATTCATCTAATTGTGCATTGACTGCGGTAGTTTCTGTGGCGACGCCAAAGGTGCCCACATGCGCAATGATCGGACAACCGCTATTAGAAACACGGGATCCAGGCAAGGTGCCAAGGCACTGATCATCCAGATCAATCACACCATCATTATCTTCATCCTCAACACTCACGCCGCCGGTATCGCGCCAGACAATGTCATCAATCGCAATATCAAAAGCGCTTGAAGGCAGGGTTTCAGCATTGCGTATGGTAAAAACATATTTCATCGATTGCAGGTCAACGGTGTAACCGTTGGCCGTTGGCCCCGCCAAGTAATGGATGGGGATAGAGGCAAGGGCATAATCCGTGGCGGCGGCATTTCGATCTAAACCGTAGGCATTGATATTAGCGGGGAAATCCAGCCAAAACTGCGCACCGGCTTGATCCAAAACACCTACCTGAAAGCCAACATCCGCGGGAACCTTCACTTTAAAGGTGAGAAGCCCTTCGCGATGTTCACTAAAATCCATTGGCTTACGGGATTCTATGCCTGCACCAAACCAATGGTTCGCCGAACCACTCCAACTCAACACGGCGGCACCTTCCGCAGGCGCGATAACAGGCCCCACATTCAAGGTATTTTCCCAGACCCAAACATCGGCATTACTGCCATCAAGATTATGACTGACCTCGGTAGTATCGGTAAAAATCCCCACAAGTCCTGATTCAGGCAAAATAGCACAGCCGTCATCCCCCACACGAGCCCCTGCCAAGGTGTTTAAACACTGATCTTCCAAATCAATCACGCTATCGCCATCGGTATCAGTCACATCGGTGCCACCGTTCTGTGCCCAATAAATATCATCAATAAAAATCGGCGTTTCAACACTGGGAAAGGCGCCTTGCGCACTGAGAATAGCGAACATGTTAGTCACTTGTGAAAGGTCGACTTGATCGCCAAAAACCGAAAAGCCTCGCAGGGTGTGTATGGGGATAGAAGCACTGCCCCACTCACCATCACGCACGAGGCCATAGCGAGCTTCATTAGCCGGGAATTCAATCCAGTTCTCGCCTGAATTCGAGATAACGCCCACGCTAAACGCTAGATCTGCCGGAACTTTAATACTRAAGTTGAGTGTRCCGCCGGTGTAATTYGAGARATTCTGCGCGATACCCGCAGCAATACCAGCGCCAAACCAGCCTTTACTMGGGCKYGTTTGCCAGCTAATCACATTGYYACCTTCATAGGCGGGCTCATCGGRTCCTGCCGCGAKRGTATCCTCCCAMACGAAWACRGAAGACCCGGTGCCGGGAGTAATGTAGTTATCCAAATYRTCWCGATCGCTAAACACTGCRACGCTGCCACTAAGCGGCTCGGCWACRGGYTCTARSCCATCCCCKATTATCACCTCGCCAAARCCGGCATATTKATGCAGGTGAATATAGTCGACRTACATTTTYCCSGGGAYGGGGGCAGTCACGGGRTTTTGCGGCTCAAAAATTGGCAATGCAGGCACGTTACCGCCAACGGCCATATTYAATAGTAGGTAAAACGGCTGGTTAAATATGGCGACATCAGGGTTACTGGCATCGATATTAAAGGTGTTGATTAGCGAGTGTTCAAGCCCCGATTGCTCGTCGACAATGGACATATCCAATGTCGTTGGCGTCCAGTACAAGCGGTATTTTACAAAGCGATTATCTAAGGGCTGTTCTGAGCAATAGGGGGATACATTCGACGGTTCTTCAACGTTCTCACGCCAGGCATAATTAGCTGCACATGTGAGGTTACCAGGGTTGCATGCGCTATCGGCGTAATGGAATACATTCGACCCAACAAATTGGTTGGTGGTGGCGTCGGGGCAAGCATTAAATTCTCTATCATGTTCATGATGGCCCATTTCCATCATGTCGATTTCGCCCTGCTGAGGCCAAGTTGGTGCACCGTCTCCGAGTAGCCAAGCGGCGGGCCACAAGCCATGATCTAAGTCGGGCACCATCATGCGGACTTCGAGCATGCCATAGTGCACGGATATTTTGTTTTTGGAGATAATACGCGCGGATGTGTACTCTCGGTTACCACGAAACTCCTCCCGCGCCTCGATAACAAGTGATGTATTGCTGGG
>NVXL01000070.1 GCA_002746115.1 Alteromonadaceae bacterium | reverse complement strand
CCAAATTTAAAAAAGTCCTAGATGAAGGGAAACACGTCTTATTTATTGATGTAAAACCCCAAAATAAAGACGTTATCGAGGCGGTTGTTCGAGCGCACCCTAAACTATCTCCCGTAGGCTCTGGTGTCGCGTCGCCAGGGTGGCTTGTGTCGGCTCAAACAAATTTTGGTCGATTTGCTCACTGGGGGCCATAAAATCGCCACACAAAACCCTTATTTTTCACAATCATGTTTTTAATAGCTCTTCTTTTCATGAATATGTTAATTTAAATAATAAACACAACTGGAATATTCTCCGCTTATATTATTGGAGTGTGCTCTCGACTTACTAAATAGAATCAGTTAAATAGGGTCATTTAGCGATGAAACTAGCAATTGTGTTAGTGATCTTGGTTGTCGGGTCGGTTATCTTTCATTTCGCAAGCCCGTGGTGGTTCACGCCGCTAGCCGCTGACTGGGGGGCAATTGATACTACAATTAACATTACGTTTTGGGTGACAGGTTTTGTTTTTATTGCCGTTAACTTCTTTCTAGCCTACGTTGTATATCGTTATCGCTATGATAAAAATCGCAAGTCGGACTACGATCCTGAAAATAAACCGCTGGAACTTTGGCTCACGATTATTACGACTGTCGGCATCTTTGCCATGCTCACACCGGGGCTGTTTGTATGGGCAAAATTTGTAAACCCACCTGATGATGCCGCTGTGGTTGAGGTCGTAGGGCAGCAGTGGCAGTGGGGCTTTCGTTTTCCTGGTAAAGACAATGTTCTTGGCAAAACGCATGCACGCTTTACGAGTGAAAAAAATCCTTTTGGTCTAGACCCAGACGACATGCTAGGTCAGGACGACATTATTGTCGATAATAACGATCTTCACCTCCCTATTAATCAATCCGTAAAAGTCTTGCTGCGCTCTAAAGATGTTTTGCATAATTTTGCGGTGCCGCAATTTCGTGTAAAGATGGACTTGGTTCCCGGTTTGATTACAAATGTATGGTTTAAACCCACCCAGATTGGTGCTTTTGATATCTTGTGTATGGAGCTATGTGGTGTTGCCCACTTCGCTATGCGCGGCCGTGTTGTTGTGGATGAACAGAAAGACTTCGAGCAGTGGCTAGCCGCGCGCCCCACCTTTGCAGAAACACAAAACCAGACCTTAGGTGATCCGAAGATAGGTCAGGTTTTATATGCAATCTGTAGTGGCTGCCATCAAAAAAATGGTGAGGGTAATGGGGCTTTGAATGCGCCCAAATTAGCCATGCAATCATCCAAATATCTTATACGCCAACTGCATTACTATAAGCAGGGTGTGCGCGGCGCTCATGAGCAAGATGAATACGGTAAGCAAATGGCAAACATGGCAGCCGTGCTTGCGGATGATGCTGCGATTAATCATGTCGTCTCGTATATTGCAACACTTGGCAACGGCGATAGTGAGCGTGAGAAGCCTAGCATTACGAGTGGAAACATTGACTCAGGCAAGTCGTTATTTAGAAAATGCAGCGTCTGTCACGGGCATCAAGGCGAAGGCAATAATGCGCTGAATGCACCGAGGTTGGCAGGCCTACAGGATTGGTATCTAAAACGCCAATTGCTGAACTATAAAAACGAAGTACGTGGTAAACATGAACATGATAACTTTGGTAAGCAAATGATGTTGATGGCGAATATGCTTAACAGCGAACAACAAATAGACGACATTGTTACCTACATAAACCGCTTGTAAGCAGGTAACCAGGCAACGAGCACACAAGGTGATTGAATGAGCTACCAAACGATTACAGATCAACCGGAACTATTAGATCATGGCCCTAGTAGTTTTATTGGTAAATATATTTGGAGTCAAGATCACAAAGTCATCGCCATCCAGTATGCAACAACGGCCATATTTGTGGGTTTGGTGGCCTTGGTGTTGTCTGGTCTGATGCGCTTACAATTGGGTTTCCCCAATACCTTCGACTTTATTGACCCCAGTAATTACCTACAGTTTGTCACCATGCATGGCATAATTATGGTGATTTATTTACTCACCGCTTTATTATTGGGGGGCTTTGGTAACTACCTAATCCCGTTAATGATTGGCGCTAGAGATATGGTCTTTCCTTTTCTTAATATGCTAAGTTACTGGATCTACCTTTTATCCGTTATTATTTTAATGGCGAGCTTTTTTGTGCCCGGCGGCCCTACTGGCGCGGGGTGGACGCTGTATCCACCGCAGGCAATTTTGCCCGGCACACCCGGCCATGACTGGGGTATTATTCTCATGCTAGTCTCCCTTGGGGTGTTTATTGTTGCTTTCACCATGGGCGGATTAAATTATGTTACTACGATATTACAAGCACGCGCTAAAGGCATGACCTTAATGCGTATGCCCTTATCTGTCTGGGGTATTTTTATCGCCACTATTCTTGGTTTACTGGCATTTCCGGCATTGTTGGTCAGTGCCATTATGATGATGTTTGACAAGTTATTGGGCACCAGCTTTTTTATGCCTGCCATTGTGTCGTTGGGGGAGCAGCTGGGGCATGCCGGTGGTAGCCCGGTGTTATTTCAGCATTTATTTTGGTTTTTTGGTCATCCTGAGGTTTACATTGTCGCCCTACCGGCTTTTGGTATGGTATCGGATGTGCTTTCTGTGCATGCCAGGAAAAGTATCTTTGGGTATCGTATGATGGTTTGGGCCATTGTTGCGATTGGATTTTTAAGCTTTGTCGTCTGGGCTCACCATATGTATGTGAGCGGCATGAATCCAGCCTTTGGCTTTTTCTTTGCTACCACCACCTTGATTATCGCTGTACCAACAGCGCTTAAAGTCTACAATTGGGTGCTGACGCTATGGCGCGGTAATATTCATTTAACCGTACCGATGTTGTTTTCCATTGGCTTTATATTTACATTTACCCATGGTGGTTTAACCGGTTTGTTTTTAGGCAATGTGGTGATAGATTTGCCTCTATCCGATACCTATTTTGTTGTGGCTCACTTTCATATGGTGATGGGCGTTTCGCCTATTATGGTACTGTTTGCCGCTATTTATCATTGGTTCCCTCTAATAAGCGGTAAAATGTTGCATACGGGCTTAGGTAAGTTTCATTTTTGGGTGACCTTCCTTGGTACCTATGCCATATACTTACCTATGCACTATCTTGGTTTTTTGGGTGTGCCGCGCCGATACTTTGCCAATAGCGGCACGGAGTTTATTCCTGAGTCGGCACAATCATTAAATGCTAGCATAACCGTCTCGGCCATAATTGTTGGCCTAGTACAACTGGTGTTTATTTATAATGTTATTTTAACCTTAAGGAAGGGCAAAGCCGCCGGTGCTAACCCTTGGAATGCCGCTTCTTTGGAATGGCAAACCCCTCAGGTACCGCCGGTGCATGGTAATTGGGGCAATAAATTACCCCTTGTGTATCGCTGGGCCTACGAATATTGCCCACCGGGGGTAAAAGATGATTTTGTTCCGCAAAATATTCCGCCGGAAGACCTTATTAAATCAGATGATGAGAGGTAGACGTGTATGGGGTTTATTAGCGCATTAACAGAAAAACCTTGGTTGGCACAAGGTGCAGGCTTCGGTGTCGGTCAGGTGCATGTGATTGATGATGAAACACTTTCAGAGACTAAGTCTATCGCATTGAAGATTTTTCTGGGGGTCGTGAGTGTATTTTTCTCACTTTTTATTATTACGTTTCTAGCGCGTTCGCAATACCCAGACTTTCAGGCCTTATCTGGCAACGTTTTGCAGCCGTTTTACAACACAAGGCAATTATGGCTTAACACCGCATTTCTATTTGCTAGCAGTGTCTGTTTACAACTTGCTTGGTTGAATGTAAAACGTGAGCCCGCTAAGCCTCGTTTACGCTACCTTTGGCTGGCGGGGCTATTTGGGCTGCAGTTTTTGTTGGCCCAGCTCTTTTTGTGGCGCACGATGTATGGGCTGGGTTTCTATGTTTCCTCTAATCCGGCAAACAGTTATTTTTATTTGTTTACTGGTTTGCATGGACTGCATTTGTTGGGTGGCCTGTTCGTTTTATGCAAAGCAGGAGTAGCTTATTTACGTCAAGGTTCGGATAAACAACTACGTACTGGCATCCGTTTATGCGCGATATATTGGCACTATCTCTTTATTGTTTGGCTAATATTATTTGGATTGTTGGTAAGCTCCCCCGAAACCTATAAAACCCTTGCGGCGCTGTGCGGCTATTAGCATAGCAGGAGTTAATTATGACCTCTGGAGAAGATACCACCACTCGGCCCCCCGAAGGCCATTGGCAGAGCGTAAGCAATGACTGGGCGGCTGACAAGCAGGCTTTCTCTGTGCCCTGGGGCAAGCTTATGATGTGGATATTCCTGTTAAGTGATACCTTTATTTTTGGTATTTTTTTAACCGGCTATATGAGCGTGCGCATGTCGACGGTCGAGGCCTGGCCCAACCCGAGTGAGGTATTTGCATTGGAAATAGCGGGGACGCATTTACCGCTGATTCTCATTGCGATCATGACCTTTGTACTGATTACCAGTAGTGGCACGATGGCCATGGCTGTTAATTTTGCGCATCAGAAAAACCGTAAGAACACGGTGATTTTTATGGCATTAACGGCGTTATTAGGGGCGAGTTTTGTCGGGATGCAAGCCTTTGAGTGGAGCAAGTTAATTTCCGAGGGCGTGCGCCCATGGAGTAATCCGATGGGGGCACCACAATTCGGCGCGAGCTTTTTTATGATTACCGGCTTCCATGGTATGCATGTCTCCATTGGCGTGATTTATCTGGCGGTGATTGCGGCGAAGGTTCACAAGGGGCATTACGACCAACATTACGACAAAGGCAGTCATAATATTGTTGAAATAACTGGGCTCTATTGGCACTTTGTGGACTTGGTTTGGGTATTTATCTTTGCACTATTTTATTTGTGGTAAGTGGAGCGATATCATGAGTGAGTCCACCGCGCAGCAACAACAGCAGCACCCTATCGGCGTTTATATCAAAGTATGGATATTATTGTTTGTTCTCAGTAGTTTTTCATATCTAGTGGATTTCTTTCAATTGCAGGGCTATCTTCGGTGGACCTTGATATTGATTTTCATGGTGCTTAAAGCCGGGTTTATTATCAGTATATTTATGCATCTTAGGTGGGAGCGTTCGGCCTTGCAGTACCTAGTGCTGTTGCCGCCTGTTGCGATTCTTTTGTTGGTGGGAATGATGGCGATCGAGGCTGATTATGTTAACGCACTGCGTGAAATATTTTTCTCGGAGGGAGAACCCTTATCACCCTACGAGCAGTTACCCTACGAGCATTGATTTGATGYTGCAGAGTCAAAACCCTATTGATCTAGAGTAAAAACGTGAGGTCACTATGACAGATAATATCCGCGATGAAAATGTCGATCAGCTACCGCTACCGGARCAGCAAKCGMTTGTAGCCRTCGAGTRCCAAGGTATTGGTCTTTGGRCGGARTATTACCGCCTGTGCAAACCCAAGGTGGTGCTTTTATTACTGGTGACGCAGTTGGTCGGGATGCTYCTCGCAACGCCAACATGGGTGGGTCTTGGGCTGCTGGTTCCGGCAATATTAGGGGTAGGTTTGGCCGCGAGCTCTGCTGCTGTGGTGAATCACATTGTAGACAACAAAATTGATGCGCTGATGTTGCGTACCGAGGGGCGACCGATCCCGCAAGGCAATGTGCCGATAGTCAATGCCATTATTTTTTCCGCTACGATGGCGAGTCTGTCAATGGGTATTTTGATCGCCTTTGTTAACATGCTTACGGCACTGTTAACCCTGTGCGGCTTAGTCGGTTATGCMTTTATCTATTCAATGTATCTTAAACATGCAACGCCACARAATATCGTCATAGGTGGCTTGTCAGGCGCCTTGCCGCCCTTGTTGGGCTGGACGGCGGTGACCAATAGTATTGATAGAGAGGCGGTGTTGTTGGTGCTGATTATTTTTACCTGGACCCCGGCACACTTTTGGGCGCTGGCGATCGATCGGGTGGAAGAGTATAAAAAAGCCAAAGTACCGATGCTGCCTGTCACCCATGGTATTGAATTTACTAAATCCTGCGTAATTTTTTATGCCTTAGCCTTATTTGTCGTAAGCTTGCTGCCTTTTTATATTGCAATGAGTGGTTGGATTTACTTACTGGGTGCCGTTGTTTTGGGCGGCTGGTTTTGTTATTCCACCATTAAGTTAAAGTATTTCCCTAGCCCGAAAACCGCTATCGAAACATTTCGCATATCCATTCATTATTTGTTCTATTTATTTATCGTTCTTTTGGTAGATCATTATTTACTGGCTTACTAACTTTTTGGGTGCTATCTTTTGGGATACTCTCTTTTGAGGTGACGGGCTTGAAAAATTCCACCATTCAGCGTGCCGTACTGTGCTTGTCGATTATGATGGTTTTAGCGATAAACTATTATCTTTATGCGCGCTCAAACGACTTGCCTAATATTCAAGGTGTCTTTCTCTCGCCCGCGCTTAAGATTGCGCCGTTTGAGCTTGTGGATCATCAAGGTAATCGCTTCACTAATAGTGACTTAGAGGGTGATTGGCACTTGCTTGCTTATGGCTACACCTACTGCCCCGATTATTGCCCTAATGTCTTAGATAAGTTACATAGGGTGAGTAAAATGCTGGTCGAGGCGGGGCAATTTACCAATTTACAGGTGATTTTTTACAGTATTGACCCTATTAATGACACGGCTGAGCGAATGGCCGAGTATACGTCCTATTTTAACCACGACTTTATTGGGCTTACCTCGGATGTATCGCTAAGTGAGGGGGCTTCCTCTTTCGAGCGAAGCTTGGGGATTGTCTCTGCAAAGTCGGAATCAGGCGGGTTTAGCCATGGTGTCTTTATCTACCTGATTAATGCCGACGGGGAGTTGCAGGCGGTGTTCAAGCCCGAGGCGGAATCTGGCGAGCTAGCCTATTTTTCTAAGCGTCAAGTTTTTCGTGATTATATGGCGATAAGAACTTACTTTATGTAGGCCGCTTTCAGATTGGTTTAGCACAGGAAGAAGGAGGAGTGATGGGCACCGTATTTCTCTTATTGCAATAGCTACAATTATTGCAATAGCTACAACAATTAATAATGATGCCCAAATAAAACAGCGATTAATTCAACGGGCACCCTTCATTATTGAGTGTATCCAGTTCTGTTTTTAACGAGTTATATTCTTTTTTCGTCGAGGGGAACACGTCGTTAAAGTCATTAATCACTGAGGAGGAGGTTAATTCGTAGCTGACTAAGCTCGAACTAGCACTAAGCAAGGCCGCCACGGTGTGTCGACCAAGCGCATTAAGTCCACCGCCTTTTAGCGTTACAACCTCGCCCAAGGTTAACCCAGGAAAAGCATCTTCAAATACATCGCTAAATAATGTCTCTGGTGAGTAAGCCGCTGACCAAGAGTCATAATGATGGTCTTGCCTCCAGTAACCGGGTGTGCAGCCTTCACCGCCAGTGGGAATAGCACAAGCCGGGTCACCAACCAAGAAATCCACGCCATCGGCACCAAATGCCACGCTTAGATCCACAGTATGAGCCCCTCCTGCGGGTACGACAACCTCAGCAAGTGCACCCAATGTACTTGAGTCTAAATTGACCGTATAGATATCGGCCCCCCATCCGCCCTGACAATGCAAGCACATGTCATATGATCCGATTAAATCGGTTTGGGTTATCATCGGTCCGGGATAAACCGCTCCTGTTGCGACGACGCTTATATCCTCCATGGGGCTATCGAGCATATCTATTTGGCCATTTTCATTGACATCACAATATACAGCACCTTGAAAAGTGTAAGTATAAGCTTGGCTTGACGAAAACACTAAAATAGTTGTTATAACAATTTTGTTGATGTTCATTTCAATACCTCTTTTTTTACGATGTGTTGGACGCAGTAAGAAAAAGCACAACTCAGGCCATAACGGATAAGGTATTGATTATTTTAGTTAATAAATTTACTCCCTTAATRATGGGTAAGCGTTATGTAAAAACTATCGGCATTACMCCTGCTCTATTTACAGAAGCCAGCCACAAKAAAAGTACAGGGGTCAAATCTTGACTTATCATACTAATCCGCTCAACCAAACTATCAYCCTCAACCATTRCCCGATTCAATCGCCYAKATTTATAGGTANTTCNCCCCCCTATCATGCCCAGTATCTCTTCTCGGAAAAGCCAATATATAAAAGTCAAGATTTGACCCCTTACTGCCTCTTATAAAAGTCAAGATTTGACCCCTTACTGCCCAACATGCTGAGCTGGCAGGAGCTTCACTGTATGCCCCATTTGCGTAAATTTCTGCCCCCAATAATGGCTCGAATAACAGGCTTCCATAGCCACGTCAACCGGCGGCTGGTTGTGCATAAACTCACTAAGCTCACACCGGCTAAGCTTCTTATTGAATACCACTTTATTGTGGCGTGTTAAACCACAAATTTGAAATACAACAATGAAAGTTAGCTTTGTCCCTGTATCGCTCTTGCGAATACTACCTCATGCACTACGCTGACATATGTCGACAGAAAATAAGACCTTGCCACCAATGAACGACTCTATCTACCTTTACTTTTACCTGTCATTTATGAGGTTTTTACATCGAGTGATACTTCCCTACGGAAAAACTGATATGAACTACACCATTGTTCTAACCAGCCTGTTAATAGGCTTAGCTTCAACTTCAACTTTTTCAGCGCCTAAACTATATATGACTCTGCAAAAAGAAAACAAAATTGCAGTAGTGGACACGCTGTCTGATACTTTGATTACAACCATACCCGTCGGCGGCATGCCTCATGACGTCATCTGTTCACTCGATAAAAAAACGGTGTTTGTTTCTAATCCTATGACCAATGACACGATGGCGATTGATGTTATGAGTGACAAGGTCATCAGCCGTATTGATTTGAAGGAGAATGCCGTTCCATGGCATATAGATGTATCGCTTGACGGTCAGTGGGTATATACAGCAGCAATGGATCAATTTGCTGTTGTACAAATGAGCGCTTCAGATTTTAACAAAGTTTTCAGGAAAATCAGCTTCTCCGCTGAGCCTTGGGCCATAGCATCTACTCAAGAAAAAATATATGTCTCCTTAAACGGTAGCGTTGCAAAAGGTACAGCAAATACGGTTAATCTTGTTGGTATTTTCAATAAGAATGACAGCGATCCAAAAATAACTTATGTCAATGTCGGTTACGGATCACATGGTTTATTAGCGTCTCACGATAAAAAATATATTTATGTGGCTTCGCAAAAAGATCATGAGGTTTGGCGGATAAATGTGGCTAATGATCATTCCGAGATGTTTACCAAAATACCCGGTGATGCACCACTTAACCCAGGTTTTCCGACTGATATTGCAATTTCTCCAAACAATAAGATTGTCATAGCGTTCAATCATGATATTGACTCGATGACATTCATAAACGCTGCGGACGGGAAAATTATCGAAACAGTGACAACCGGAAACGGTAGTTTACCTTGGGGTGGGATTTATAGCCTTGATGGCTCAAAAGTTTATGTTGCCACTAACGGTTTAGACACTATTTCAGTATTCGATGCACATACGAGAAAACTGATTGATAAAATAAAAGTCGGCAAAGGTGCGGATGGCATGACCATTTGCGGGCAATAAGCCTAGACGCGAAAAATTTCATCTGAAATTTGATCTAAGGGCATCACCTTACTAACCCCGCCGACTTTGATCTCCGCCGCGCCATATTTGATGGCCTTGTCTAACGTGTCCGCCCCCGGACAAACCAAACTTGAGCATATGGCCACCGGCATCGGATGTTGCTGCATTATTTTTCGCAAAAAAGTCAAGCCGTCCATTCGAGGCATCTCAATATCCAGCGTTATTACGTCAGGAATTTGCCGTTTAATTTTTTGCGCGGCAATGATTGGGTCTTGGGCAACCCCCATAATCTCTATCTCATCATATCTAGACAATATTTCAGCCAGCGTTTGACGGGCAACAGCTTAGAGTTAACTAAGACTTGAATTTGGCACATCAAAATACTAGCGCTATAATTAACACATGAGTAATTATGGGGATTAACCCGCGATATAACATATAGCTATAAAGCACCCGGCATATAGCAATAACGGACAAGCAACATCATGCGCAGCCTTCAAGCACAACCTTCAAGCACAAGCAAAGGCAAAGGCAAAGGCAAAGGCAAAGGCAAAGGCAAAGGCTGCATTCTCTACTTTGAGGATGATAAAGACCTAGCTAAATTAATAACGGATACCTTAGAGTCACTCGATTATACGGTGGTTTGCTATAATCAATATCCTCAAGACGGTATGACCGAGATAGAGCGCACCTTGCTGGTTCGACCTGACGTAATTCTAATAGACATCCGCCTGCCCGGTAAAGACGGCTACGAGATTTGCAAGGAATTGCAAAAACACTACACCAAAGACATGCCTGCCGTAATTTTCACCTCAGGAAAAAGTGCCACAGAAGAGATTATGCGCGCGTACGAGGTTGGTGGTGATGACTACATTGCCAAGCCCTACCGTTTGGCAGAGCTACAAGTAAAACTCGAAAAAACCATTGCTAGCGCATCTACTATGGGTCAGCTAAACGAGGAGCTTAGTCGCGCACGCTCCATGGTCTATGACACCATGACGGAAAACTCCGAGCTTGGCATTATATTGCGATTTCTTGAGACCAGCTTTATGGCCAAAAGCTATAAAGCTCTATACGACCACCTGCTAGCCACCTTGAATGAATTTGGCCTATCAGCCAGCGCCACATTTTACTTAAAGGAAGAAGCCGAGTATTGCAGCCCAGACAACTGCGATCATCCCCTGGAGCAACGCGTATTTAACGCATCAAAAAACAAAGGCCGCATGATTGATGTGGGAAATAAAACCCTAATCAATTATTCCGCCGTCTCGATTTTAATTAAAAGCATGCCCTTAGACAACCCGCTGCGTTATGGGCGCTTGAAGGATCAGCTCTGCCTACTCGCCAACGGCGTAAATCAGCGCGTAAAAGCCTTGGAGCTGGAGCTGATTAACGACCAACATAAGGATCACATTTCCATTGTTGCCAATGTCATCGGTCAAATGGTGCTGGATATGGAAAAAAATAGCGTTAACTTATCGAAAGATTTTGAGAACATAATTCTTGATCTGGAAAGCAATTTAGGCGAGGATTTTGTACGCTTTAATCTGTTACAAGAAGAGGAGGATGCGTTAATGACTAGCGTTACCGATACCATCACATCGGCCTCCTCACTCCTGCAACGCAGCGTTGAGTTTGAAGCTCAATACAGCATCGTCATGCAAGAGCTGATGCAGAACTTAAATAAACCGACATAAACATGAACGAACTACAAGGGCGCAAAACTATTGTGGGTAACTCGACCAAGGGTAATCTGCTAGGTTACTAACCATGGGAGTTCTCGTTTCGATTGGATTTCGATGGATGCAACGACTAACTTCAAGAAGATAGCTATCGGCATCAGGAAGCTGGTGTTGGAGCTGCCGGTAGAGGAAGAAAACCAAGCTTAAACGCAGTATTTTAGGTAAGCCAGCAGGCAGATTTATCTCCCTGCTTCAGCTGATGCCGCGTCCCTAACTCACCAACATTGCGCTATTTTCCCCTTTTTCGTGGCCGCCATCACACAACCACGCTCCTTATCGGTAGCCTTTTTACATTCTTCCATCATCTCGGAATGACTTGGCGCAAAATCACCTAAAACCTTAGCCGCATGCGAAACAACCTCTGCGCATTTACTCACCGGTACGGGATCATAATTACTGCAGCTTGAGATCAATAATACACCAACAAACAAACCAGCAATACGATATATAGACTTCACTAACTTCATAATTTTTCCTTACGATGATGACTTTCTCAAGAAAACCTAGATTTAGATGAGTAACCTTTAAATATTAGCTCATATGAGGCACTGCGCAACGAGGTTTATACAGTTAAGAATGTTAAGGGGGGGGGAATCTTGATTTATTATATTAAAACGCTCAAGCAATCGATCATCCTCAACCATTGCTCGATTCAATCGCCCAATGGTTGAGGTACCGTTGAATAATATACGGCGCACAGCCAGTATTTATAGCAATTAGTCCATTATTTATTGTTTAATTAAGGTGTTGACTGCAACGTGAGGCCATTCTGTTTTATTAAAACCGATATCGACACGTTGTGCGTATTGTAAAATATCACTATTAGTCCCGTCTATCGTTCGCTGGCCGATCCAAAAGTCACTCAATAAATTACCGATAGATACAGGGTTGACAACGCGCTGACCATTAGCCATTTGCGAGGGATTTTCGTCATTACGGAAACCAAATTCCCAATCTTTCGTTCCCGCAACAACATTATCGGCTAAAATAGTGGATAGCCAATCAGACGGCGTTTCAAAATTAGGCCCCCCTTTTGCCATCACCTCATCCCGAACAGCCTTGAATGAATCGTCGATAACAGATTGAAACTTCGAATCTTCGGATTTTGGATGCGCACTGTAGAAAGGTTTATCGCCATTATCCCTGACAAAATCGGATACTGAATTGGCTATTAACTTACCGAGCGTCATCATGGCATTGGCACGTGGAATACTGGCCTGTCGAATAATTTTCCCCACAAGTTTCTCAGGTGTTTTGAAGCCAATTTTGTTATCTGAGTCGGGGTCTTCTTCTACGCCCAAAAGGAAGTGACCCATCTCCTGATGAATTTCGTCGCCGTCTGGAGTATGTACACCTATTTGATATTTTATGCCACGCCAAAACCCGGCCTCACCGGTAACACCAATATTACGAGCAACACCTAATGGGCTAAAGGTAATTGTTTCACGCATTTGATCAACACGGAAATTGAAATCTGAACAGCTGGGGTTCCCCAGCTCAGGCTGACCGATGATATGCCAACCAAAGGTATCCTCCCACTTGCCATCGAGTTTATTCTCCCATGTCGCTGGAAGTAAATCAGAAATTTCGGGGTTATCTGGATCTGCATCTTTTTTTATATTTAAAAGCATGTTAAAAAATTTATCTGTAATAGTAATCGCCATTATTATTTCCTCTAAATTTATAACAAAATACACCAATTTTATACGACTGCATGGTAGTTTAGGTATTGATTATTTACGCATTTTATCAACCCGCTTTAACATTACCTCTTTGCAATATATTTGTAATTACTTGATCTTTTGCTCTAACTCCTGCGGTAAGTGCGCCTTCCATCCAGCCAGAAACATAGCTCATTGCATCCCCTGCCATAAAAAACCGATCCTTTTGTCCCTTTAACATTGTTTGATAGCCATTATTCCGTTGTTCATCGGTATAGGAAAACCAACCGCCATCTTGAAACGGCATATTTTGCCATGCAATGGTCATTGCCTTGTTAACGGCATTATATGGTTTGCCATCTGCGTTAAGCCCTTCACGTGTTGTTGGGTCTAATTCTTTATGTAATTTTCGTCCTTCTACTATGGCCTTATTTACACGCTCTTTGTGGGATAGCTTACCAAATGTTGCCGCATTTCCACCGCGTATGTAGGCACCGGTTAATATACCGCGCTTATTGTGAAAGCCTGTCGATGGGTACCATATCTGACTAATGTCATCAGACGTCCAGCTTATACCGCCATAAATTCCGTTCTTTGGCGATTCCCAGAATCGATCGGATTGCCATGCAACTTTGCAAGCATCTACATTACTAACACCGTCTTTCAGTGCTGTTGAAAATTTACTTGAAAAATTATTGCGAATTTTATTTAACAAGGAGGGGGCAATGGTCGAGATGCAATAGTCAGCCTCAAAACTTTCAGTGCGCTTATTCAACGGACGCCCTAGATGGTTAACATGCTGTAACTTAAGTAGGACTTTATCGTCGGAAACTTTGATATTAACGACTTTTCGACTTAAACGAATCAGATTTCCGATACGTGCTCCGGAGGGCGTGGCTTGCCGCATAAAGGCTTCCGCAATTTTATCGATGCCGCCCACAGGTTGCATCAAGCTAGTTTGCCAATAATGGCGCATATCATTAAACAGCTGATCACTCCATATCGTATCTGCCTTGAGCATATCCTCAAAAACAAAGGGCTCATAATATTCTCCCTTTGTATTGCCCGCGCCGGGCGGTACTTTGTAGCCTGCACGACTTCTATTGGTATAATTACCACATTGATCTAAGTCGCCAAAGGCTTCACTGAACTTGTTTAAACCCACAGAGGATAATTTATCCAGATCCTCCTGCGTCATTTCACTCTCCAAACATGCAGGGTGAGCGGTTCGAAAAATCTCTGCCAGATAAGCCCTTAAGTTATGCTTAAAATGTCGCACACTTACCGGCTGCCCTTTGTTAAAGCTGTCGCTACGCAGTAGATTTTCCCGTGAAGCAAAGATGAAGCTTTCAAGTTTTACATCAAACTTTTTACAATACTCCAAAACTGTTGTGTGGTGTGTGGGGATGCGTCCTGCTCCAGCTTCAAAATATAAACTCCCTTTCCCATCTATTTCATTGAAGTTGCACACTTCTGCATCTCGCCCAGACTCTTGATACCAGCTGTCGGGGGACCCATCCGGACGCACAGTGAACGTTCGTCCCTTTGGTCGGTTGTCCGCTTCAAAAATACGGCACTCAAAGCCCTGTAGCGACAGTTCGTAAGCGGCGGTTAAACCTGAAAGACCCGCACCAATAATGGCCACCTTTTTTCCTTTGCCAACATCTGAGCTTGCAATAGGGTCATATGGTATCCCTGCAAATGCTGGGGATGCAATTTGGCCAATACCCAAAATTCCCATAGCTTGTATCAAGGAAGCACTACCACCAAATAGGGCTATTTTTGTAAGGACATCTCTTCGAGTTAGATTTTTTTTCATTTTAACTTCCTTAGGTAAATACAAGTACCCCACCAATAGTGGGTCACCCAAAACTGTATTTTCAACCACTAAAAAATTGAACCTGGATTTAACGCGATATCGCTTTCAATGTTGGCTTTCTCTGCGTTTACACTCGGGGAATGACACAGAGTATTATTATTATTTTTAAGCGGCTTTGTGTCACCGATAAAGCGCTGTAGCTGGTAATTCACCGATTCAATCGTCTGGCGAATGACGATCGCAGAGTCCTGTACTTTTTTGGTACTCTGAGCGTTATCTACTGCCACATCAGCGATATTAATGATGTTACGATTGATTTCGTTGCTGACTGATGTTTGCTCTTCCGCGGCTATCGCTATCTGGGTATTAAGGTTCCGAATATTTTTGATAGCCCCTACAATTGTTTCAATTGCATTATTAGTATTGGCTGCCGTATTCAGGCTGTCCTGCAAACGTTGGTTTCCCCTATCGATAGTGGAAACCGCTTCTTTTGCCCCACCTTGGAGCTTCTCGATCATCAACTGAATTTCTTCTGTGGAGGTCTGTGTGCGCCTGGCTAAGGTACGAACCTCATCGGCCACCACCGCAAAACCACGCCCCTGCTCACCCGCTCGAGCGGCTTCGATTGCCGCATTTAAGGCGAGTAAATTGGTTTGCTCTGCAATGCCGCGTATAACATCTAACACGCCTCCAATATTTTGGCTGTCTTCATCCAAGCGGGCTACAACCTGTGCCGCTTGCGTCATTTCATATGATAATTTTTCGATTGACTGCATATTGGCATTAACCACGCTCTGACCAGTCTCGGCATCTACCTGAGCTTGTTGCGCATTTTCAGCTGTATTGGCCGTCAACCCTGCAACCTCCTGAGCAGCAGCGTTCATCTCTGTCATTGCTGTTGCCACTTGATCGGACTCTTGTTGCTGGAGCACCGCCCCCTCCTGAGTCTGATCTGCCACTCCAGATAAAGATTTCGTTATAAAAAGCAATTGACCAACCTCACTTCCAACCTCTTTAAGTGAATGCTCCAATTGTTGGACAAAGCGGTTAAATCCCTTGGTAATTTCCCCAACTTCATCATTGGCACCTATTTCTAGGCGATGACTTAGGTTTCCGTCGCCGTTTGCAATTTCATCCAGAGCTCTGCTAACACGCTTAAGTCGCTGAGTGACCAAGCGCTGAAAGCCAAATATCATAATTAATACTGAAATCATCAACGCGACAAATAGAAAACCCATTATCTTAAAATTCAATGCCTCACCCATTGCCAATTGTTCACTTATCGGAACCTGAACTTCTAATACTCCCCGCACATCGCCTAATTTCCAACCTACCTTGGGTGTGTCTGGGTGCGAATTGTGGCAATTAACACAACCTTCTACAACCATCGTATCGGCAATGGCAACGCGCACAACTTCATGGCCATCGACATTCTCAATTCGACTAAAAATTTGGCTGGGATCCGAATTAAGATTTTCCCATGCTTGCCGACCAAAATCATCCATACGGCGATTTATACGATTTGGAAATGGGTATTTGCTGTAGAGCTTTAGGGTCATACCTTGGCTGGAAAACTCTTCACTTAAATCATGAATAAATGTGGCAGGTAAAGGGATCTGATTGGCATTTTTCTTGTGATCAAAGTGAGGCTTTATATCGGATCCTGCTAGCACCTTTTTAACAACATTCTCAGTATAATAACTCCTGATGGTTTTATACTGTTGTACGGTACTGATGGCGGGAGGCAGAGCAGATGCCTCTGCGTTTTCCCTCACGGATTTAGATAGGTATAAAGTTAAAATGATACTCATTGCTAAAAGTGACAGGCATGCCGGGACGAACAACTTTATTAATAAACTTCCTGTTAACAATCGCACCACTTATCACCTTTTTTATTTTTTTGCGTTAGAAAAAACACATCTTGT
This sequence comes from Alteromonadaceae bacterium, assembly GCA_002746115.1. Classification (GTDB taxonomy): domain Bacteria; phylum Pseudomonadota; class Gammaproteobacteria; order Pseudomonadales; family Cellvibrionaceae. Next base: position 7,276 of record NVXL01000070.1, on the reverse strand, counting down.
GAAAAACATTTCATAAGATTCACTATAGCTTCAAACATGCTGAGAACAAGAAAACATTACATGTTTTTGTAAAGTTGTCGCCTAAATGTTCATTTTTTGTAGATTTAAAGTTGGCATGAAAAACAAAAAAATAGTCTTTATATCGCGCGAATTAAATCCTGAACATGCATCATCTAACAGGGTAAAAAACAGTTTCATAAAAACAAGAATTGACCTAGAAATAGTAAAAACAATAAAGACGGGACAGACAGTTCGCTAAGCAAATCTGGCGAATAGATTGGAGGTGTAAGCCCTCTATCCGGTAAGGTATAGCAAACCGCCGGAGCTCCGAGTCATGGGTGGTAACGAGTAACCATTATGACTAAGCGTTGACAGGGGACACAGAGTGCAGCCTCAATATTGTCAACTGGCACTAGCACATAAAACCGCAAGGCGGGATCGATCTTGTCAAGTTAACAATCTGATGAGTGATTATCTAGCTTTTATATGAACTCAATTTTCTCTATTATTTTTTAATAATTTCCGGCTAAAAATAGAGATTCTATTGCCGCATTTTTTTGCAATCCCCCCTGTATCTCAAGTGACAGTCTAGCTTTACCTATGACAGTTCTAGTAAGCAATATAAAACATGTTAATTTTTGATAGATTACTATTCTATGTAAGAAGGAAAAAACAATTTCTTATTTTTGTTTTTCTCCTGATTTTGCTTTTACTTGTCATATTCTTCGCTATACCCATTCCTATCATTCGCGCTATTAAACTCATTAGGGTTTCCTGGATCCTTGTTTTGGCTAGCATCAGACTAGCCGTGCTTTCGCTGATGATCAGTACTGGTCATAATAAACTTCCTCATAACTAGATTAAATAATGCATCTGATTTCTAAAGCCACAAATCAGATACGAATTACAGGTCAGCTCCGCGAGCGAACGACTCACCTACAGTACAGAAAACGTGAATAGGTCTGCCCTACCTTTATTGCGGAACTCAGATATCCAGGTTTCAACACAGCCAAAGCCGTCCATCTGATCCAACTCTAGCTTATACAAACGAAACTGCAATAGCCCTATTCATAAAATAATCACAATGGCACGAATTTAAACATAAAATCGTCACAAATAAGTCCGCTTCCTAACAACTCCGCTGGCTTAGTGGGACTAGGTCTATCGCTGGCCTCCTTTTAAAACTTAACAGTCCTTCGGTGGGTTGATTGTTGTACTACGATTTAAGTCAAATCAATTGTCGATTTGAGCTATAGGCTGGAGAGTAATCATGAGTGAATCGCTTTTTGTTAGATTGGGTGGAAATGAAGGAATTAAAAATATCGTTAATGACCTTGTAGACTTGCATGCAGGAAATAAGACAATAAGTAATCGTTTCATAGATTCAGATTTGCCGGCATTAAAGAAGGCTGCTACTGAGTTTTTTATTGCTGGCACTGGTGGGGAGGGTGTGTATAAAGGTAAGGATCTCAAAACAGCTCACAGAGGTATGAATATTTCACCTACAGAATTTATGGCTGGGCTGGATGATGCTCTCGATGCACTTGAAAGAAATAACGTAGGGCAGCGCGAAAGGGAGGAGGTGCTATTTGTACTGTATAGCATGAGAAAAGACGTAATGGGTGTTTGCCACTAGCGTCTACCCCTGCGTATTGAACGGAAAATTGTGGGTGCTTAGTTGGAGTTAAAAATACTAAGGGGTGAGCCCTAGCCCCTTAGCGACGGAATATTTCATCTGAGATTTGATCTAAGGGCATCACCTTACTAACCCCGCCTACTTTGATTGCTTCATTTGCCATACCAAATATGACAGAGGTAGCTTCATCTTGGGCAATAGTGTATGCACCTACATCGCTCATTTCCTTCATTCCCTTAGCACCATCGTCACCCATACCGGTCATAATAATCCCTATCGCATTTTTCCCTGCGTATCGCGCGGCAGAACGAAACAACACATCCACCGAGGGCCGGTGGCGAGAGACCAATGGCCCTCGCTTGACCTCGACATAATATCTAGCGCCACTTCGCCGACACAGCAGATGATGGTTACCAGGTGCAATCATCACATGGCCACGTAGAATCGAATCTCCATCCCTAGCCTCTTTCACATTAACACGGCAATTATCATTCAATCGCTGAGCAAAAGAACGTGTAAAACCCTCAGGCATGTGCTGTACGATTACGATACCAGGACAATCATTAGGTAATGCCTGCAAGAAACACGCTAACGCTTCTGTGCCTCCGGTCGAAGCACCAACGACCACAATTCTTTCCGTGGTTTCTGACATCGCTTTGGATGCAGGTTTTGCCAATATGGCGTCTGCTGTCAATTTTTTCGCAATTCTCGGTTGTGATGGGCGCAACTTCACCGGCTTCGATAAAAAAGCCGCCTTAACAGCATCGCAGATAGTAATACTCTCCTCCATGAGAAACTCCTGTGTACCGTATTGCGGTTTGGCAATAATCTCCGCCGCGCCATATTTGATGGCCTTGTCTAGCGTGTCCGACCCCGGACAAACCAAACTTGAGCATATGACTACCGGCATCGGATGTTGCTGCATTATTTTTCGCAAAAAAGTCAAACCATCCATGCGAGGCATCTCAATATCCAGCGTTATTACGTCAGGGATTTGCCGTTTAATTTTTTGCGCGGCAATGATTGGGTCTTGGGCAACTCCCATAACCTCTATCTCATCATCTCTAGACAATATTTCAGTCAGCGTTTGACGGGCAACAGCTGAATCATCAACTATTAACACCTTAATAATTCTCACTGAGCTTCAACGCGTAATTTGGTACGCCCCAAGCGTTTCTGGTACGTTGTTGGGCTCACAGTATCTAAAGGTACGTTTAAGCCGTGAATCGATTCGGAATGCCCTAAAAAAAGACTTCCCTGCGCTACCAATGCAACACAAAGACGATTGATCACTCGCTCTACCACGTCCTTATTAAAATAGATCAACACATTCCGACAAAAAATAATATCAAAACTGCTGGGTAGCACATAGTCCGCATCCTGAAAATTCAACCGAGCAAATGACACGTGTTTTTTTACCCGGGGAGCAATCTTAATAACATTTTCGTCTGCAAGGCTACGCAACAAATACTTCCTTCGCAAGGCTAACGAAATGGGTTTGACATCCTGCTCTGTATAAATAGCCAGAGATGCTTTTTTTAGGGCACTCAAAGAAATGTCTGTCGCATGAATCTCGAAATCCATCACGGCGTGATGCTGATTCCATTCTTCCAGAATCATAGCTAAAGTATAGGGTTCCTCACCACTGGAGCAGCCCGCACTCCAAATTCGTAGCGGTCGATGTCTGCCGACACCCTCCTCAGCAAGCCTGGGTAGCAAGTGATCAATCATGTAATCGAAATGCTGGCTTTCCCGAAAAAAGTTGGTTTTATTTGTCGTAAGGCAGTCGATAAGCCGTATAGCCTCGTCACCGCCTTGAGCGCTCACCACATAATCTAAGTATTCTTTATATGTTTCTATGGAGGTCGCTTTTAGACGTTTTCGGACGCGACCTTCCACCATAGCGTGCTTGGCTACGGTGAAGTTAATACCCGCCGTTTGACAAACCAATCTGGCTAAGCGATTAAAGTCTTCCATTGACAGTTTTTGTTGATGTAAATCCCTCATTTTTCATTGCACCTTAATTGATCTGTGAGGATACCGGCCCCATCGCCTCTCCCGCCGACAGCTCCTCAATCGTAAACAATGCTGGGATATCAAGTATGGAAAAAAACTCATTATCATGCTTTCCCATACCGAGAATAAACCGCACATCAATACTAGAGCCCATCTTTGGCGCAGGATCGATCGCACTCTGGGTAAATTCAACAACGCCTCGCACGGAATCCACTAATGCACCCACTGACATAATTTCATCATTTACTGTAATTTCAACAATAATGACACAGGTATCGATTGTAAATTCTGTTAGCCCCATACCAAATTTCGATTTCAAATCAATCACAGGAATCAACTGGCCTCGAAGGTTGGTCACACCACGCATATAATCCGGTGTTCGAGGAAGAATAGTCAGCTCCTTAACCTCAAGAACCTCCTTTATTTCCTTTAATTCCACTCCCAAGATATCGCTATCGAGGTGAAAAGTAAGATATTGCAGCCATACACTATCGTCTTCTATCTCTTTGATCAAAGCGCCTGATTCACTCATTATAGAACCCTTAGCTCAATGGTTGCGTCTCAACAGCTACGCTCCCTGGTGTGATTGTGATATCAGAGAGTTCTTCGTGAGCGCACAATTTGTGTGCATCCAATATCACAAAAAATTCACCATTAAATTTACCTATACCATAGATAAAAGCTGAATCCACACTGGCTCCCACTTCTGGTGGAGGCGACACATCCTCCTGTAAAAGATCAATTACATCCCGTACGCTGTCCGTTAAAGCCCCTAACAAAGTAACCTTCCCGCCCTGCCGTTCAAGTTCCAATATAATAATACAGGTATCAACCGTAAAATCCGTCGGCTCAAAGCCAAACTTTGTTTTCAAGTCAATCACAGGCACAACTTGCCCACGCAAGTTAATGACTCCTCGCATGAACGCATTACTACACGGCAGATTGGTAATCTCCCTAATTCCTAACACTTCCTTGATACAATGAATATCGATACCAAATACTTCATTATTTTCCTCAAACGTTAAATATTGTAAAACGTCATCACTTTGAACTTTTGTCATCAAAAACCCTCCATCATTGGCCTATGAATAGCGGGTAAATTCAGCATCATCATCCTCATCCTCATCATCATTCAGATCAATATCAACACCCTCCATCCGAGTAGTCCTTAATTCGTCTTTTGCTTTGCGAGCGGGCATTAACTTTGTTTTTGACTTAATCCTCTTACTTTTCTTGGATTTCCTAGCCCTAGAACCTTCAGCTTTATCATCATCATCATTGATAGTGAAAAAGGAAATGGCGGACTGCGTTATCTCGGCTCGGCTCAATAACTCTTCAGCGGTTGAGGCAACCTCCTCCGAAGCCGCTGCACCCTGCTGAACAACTTTATCCAACTGCTGGATAGCCATATTGATTTGGCCAGCGCCAGTATCCTGCTCCTGCACCGCTACGCTGATTTCCTGAACAAGACCCGCCGTTTTTCGAATATCAGGAACAATCGACCCCAACAGCACACCGGCACGCTCCGCAACCTCCATTGAGGTGCTCGACAATTTGCCAATCTCTCCAGCGGCGGTTTTGCTTTCTTGAGCCAGTTGGCGAACCTCTGACGCGACTACCGCAAACCCTTTCCCATGCTCACCTGCACGCGCGGCTTCAATGGCCGCGTTAAGCGCTAGCAAATTCGTCTGGCGGGCAATTTCCTCAATCACAGAGATTGTATTCGCAATTTCCTTCATGGCATTGACTGCCTCATTGACCGCCTTGCCGCCCTCCTCAGCATCCTTTGCGACCTGCTGCGCAATTTTCTCAGTTTGTTGAGCGTTATCAGCGCTTTGGCGAATATTGGCCGCCATCTCTTCCATAGACGCAGAAACTTCTTCAAGTGATGCGGCCTGTTCCGAGGTGTTTTGTGATAACTGCTGTGATGTTGAACTCAACTGTAGCGAGCCCACAGTCACTGAATCCGAAGATTCAGTGACTGTGGTCACAATCCCACTGACTTGGACGACCATCGTTTGCATGGCTGAGAGTAAGTCACCAATTTCATCTTTACTTTTCACCTCAACTTTGACGCTCAAGTCACCTTCAGAGATGGCGTTCATCGCCGCCACACAGTCCGCTAAGGGTCGGGTTATGATTCGCGTAATAACGACACCCACCGCCCCAGCTACGGCCAATCCGACAACCAACAACACCCATAGCATTTTATTCAGGTTAGCAGTCAAATTCTCCGCCAACACCATGTCAGCCTCCATCAACTCGACCTGATTATCAGCCATAGCTGACAGTTCTTTCTTTATTGCAAATGCTGCCGGTGCCGCCTTGGTTCCCAGCCACAAATTAGCCATATTCCATTCATTACTACTTCGCTTTTCAAACATTATTTTGGGCAAAGGTGCAAATATTTCCCTAGCCTGACTAAACGCCAATAATGCAGCCTTTTGTGAATCTGTTAATAACGCACGATTATTTAACAAATCGTCATAGCGCACATCGTTTTTTTCCCAATTTTTATAAAATTTATCCGCAAATTTCTTATCGCCAGAGAGAAGATAGGCACGTATATTCGCTAATCCCAATCCCGTCGTTCCCCTAACATCGGCCAGAATACCAAGTAGTTTTTTACGCTCACGTGTCGCTGACTCCTTGGTTTCCAAATCAATCATTTCGGTAATCTTTTTGGATAAAATCGCTGCCTGTGGTGCCGCCTCCATCAGTAGAATTTTCAGTGCCGGCTGATTGTCAATCGAGTGTGCAATGTCTTCAATTTCCAGTTGATATTGTTTAAACGCCACTAAGCTAGCTTTTACCCTATCCAAACGCTCAATATTCTGTGGATTAGTCCAATTCTTCGAGAACTCCTCCATTCTCTGCAACGAGGGCTCAATTTCGTCAGACCAAGCGGCATTCCGTTCATCTTTGAATTTGTCCTTACCAATAATAATCCAACCCCGTAACGCCGCCAATGAGTGGTTAATCCCATTCAACATCTCCAAGCTATTTTGCGCTGTGGGTGCTCGCAAATCTATGATACGGCTCGTAACGCTAAAAGCGCGCTCCACTTCGGCTCTTGTTACCAATACAGTCACTAAAAGCACCATGGCCACGGCAAAAAAACCGCCAGAGATTTTAGTCCCGATCCGAAATTGGGATAAAAATGATATGACTTTTGACATTACGGCTACCCTTGTTTTATAGCTCAATGAATAAAACCTAATACAAACTTATAAATCATGCCGACAATGGCAGTTCAAACAATTGCACAATCTGCTGTAAATCTATAATGAGCGCCACCGAACCATCCCCTAAAATAGTCGCGCCACTCACACCTTCGACCGCCTTGTAGATACTGCCGAGGTTCTTAATAACGATCTGTTGTTGCCCCACGACATCGTCAACAATCAGGCCGTATTGCTCTCCGTCCAAGCTAACGATAATGATCTGAATTTCGTCCGGCATTACACCCTCCGGGATCGAATATTATTTACCGCTATTTTTTGGTGTCAGCGCCACACTATTTGATTATTTACCTGAAACAAGCCAGCTATTTTCTCTTGCCAAGCTTGATCAATCGGCCGAACATTTCTGGTCTGAAATCAACAACCGCTATGAAGAACGCCG
>NVXL01000069.1 GCA_002746115.1 Alteromonadaceae bacterium | reverse complement strand
ACAACTGCCTAATAATGACCAGCTTGGGTCACTTCCTGGCGTTGTCGCTGTGTACCAATTTGCGCTGTACAAAGCGTTTTGGTGTACCAGCTGATCCCCTGGATTACTGTGATTAGGCTGTCCGCCAGACCAATCGCTAGCGGTCCAGTTGGGATATACATTAACACCCGTACAGTCTGCGGCCTGTGCAGCACCAGCGGCACCTAGAAGAGCCACTAGACCTATCGCCTTAGCGATCGTCCTTTTTTTAAAAACGCTAGAAGCATGTGACACGCTCCTGCTGGGGTTTCGAAAAGTTGATTCGATATCGTTCATTATTATTCTCTTATTAGGAAATTTATTATTTTAAGTTCGCCTCAAGTTGGACGAATTATTTGCCTTTATGTTTCCAAACTACAAACTCATTCGAGTACGCTCAAAGTGCGCGTTAGCACAAATTGTGCATACATTAAGCGAATTTGCAGCTTTACGGTATATGAACACTTTTCAATAATCAACTTCTTTCATCGGCGCCGCATCCCAAAAAACAAAAACACCATTGTGGCTTCCTTTCTAGATCCGCGAAAGCACCCCTATATAGAGAGCTAACAGAGAGATTCGTTGATATGGTCAAAAAGTGATGTTATCGAAAGCAAGTTTGGCTAGGCGCGAACGTTTTCTGGCGGCTGAGCACTAACGCCCTCTTAACGCAGTCTTAACATAGCCCTAACGCACTACTAACACCTTCCCACTTTCCACTGCCCGCCAGTTTCCCCAAAAGGCATCATTCCCAGGTTAAGCCTGTCAAATTGGGAGTCCCAGTTTACGATTCCCAACCTGGGACTCCCAACTTAGACCGTCCCAGCCTCGTTTTCCGGGCTAGTTTCACCGATGGTGCAGTATTCTCTGTCCCACTTTGCCGCTTCCATTAGATGGGAATTGTGATACAGCACACATAAATATACGATATTTCGCAAGATTTTTAGTTCGTAAATCTCAAAAAGTACTATATAGACCACAATTGGAAAAAAAACAATATGACCATCGGAAGTAGCTTGACGTTCAAGCGTGCCAGTATCTCCTCAGCATTGATTCTTTTATCGACCATTACAATGAACATCTCAGCCGTCGAGGTTGACACCACTAAATCCATTTTCATCACTGAAAAGGCGATTCTCAACCAGTTTCGTTTAGAAGGTGAAAATGGCGTTTTAGAAACAATTGCGAAAAGCCAAGGCGACTTTTCCAAGTCTGCCCAAGTGATGTTCGACAGCCTGATGGACTCCTCCTGTACTGGAGCGCAAGACAGCACCTTCAATAATTTACCATCACAATGCGTCTTTGGCTCACTTGAAGTGGATGATGTTTCAGAGTACCAAGCAATCTCACTTGCCAACCGCTTTGACCTAGCACCAGAAGACGGCGAGAACTGCGGTGAATATCGCGTCACTTTTGCGCCCGCATCAAAACCGATCGCCGCAGTATCGCTAGACTTTCTTATTTTCGAAGCAAAACTGCCTAATCCAAACCGCTCGATTGGCCTAGACGGTTGTCGACCAGTAACGGATTTTTGGGCAAGCTTGTCTAACGAAAATAACATCAACGTTCGAGCCCAACGGCTACATGATTTCTACTTCAACGGCTTGCCTGGCTTTTCACCCGTGATCACCGCTCAGAACTATCGAGGCGAAAGTGTTACGCCAATTAGTGGCCAAATCCGTTTAAATCGCCGAGATAGCATCATCGATGAAATATGGCGGTTCTTTGAGTTTAATACTCAGGTCAATGGTAATTCTGTAGGTATAGTGAAAACCACAACAAAAGAAAACGCCTTTGACGATCTGGCTTCAGATAATTCAGCGTTTCCTCAGCAAGCTCAGGCATTTCAAGCTGCGGTTGTAGATGCACTTTCAACAAATGGCAAAGGTCTGCTTGCGAATACAATGTCCCGACTCGCACTCGACGTACCAGCGGAAGCAGAAACAGGTGGGCGAAGGGTTTCTAATAAAACACGCTTTGGAAACGTTGCCGGTAAGGTTTTTGTTGGCGTACCGGGTGCTGATATATTCACACCAAGTTCAAGTGAGCTCGAACAGAATTTTAACCAAAATACCTCAACTTTTGCATCTCGAATTCAGCATGCACTTACTAGCTCAGGTTCAAACTTGACACCAGCTCAAGTACTGAGCCGTGTCGAAGTTTTAAGCTGTGGCGGATGTCATCGAAATGAGCATAACCTTGGTGGCGGCCTAAGCCTTGAAGCGCCGGCTTCCGCTATATTTGAAATGCACAGTTTAAATACTGAGATAGTAGGCGGCTCCACTGGCACAACAACAAGAATTGAAGCAGAGAATTTTTCCGATCAATTTGGTACGCAAGCGGAAGAGACGGGTGATGTATTAGGCGGCGGTCAAAACATAGGCTTTATGGATCGAGGCGACTGGTTGACTTACAACTTGCCTGAACCACTTGAAGCAGGTGCTTATGAATTTCGTTACCGAGTTGCAAGTATGAACACTCATATAGACGGTGCAAAATTCAAGCTCGAATCTGCTGGCGGGGAGACCACCTTCGATATTATTAATATTCCACGCAGCGTCGGTTGGCAAGATTATCGAACGGTTTCTCGTACCGTGACACTACCTGCCGGATTGACCCAAATTGCATTAAGCTCCCTTACTGACGCTTGGAATATCAACTGGTTTGAAATTGTTTCCACTGGCGGTGTAGAGCGCTTTCTTATTAAACCGCCTCTTTCTACGGTTTTTATTCCCGAGCGAAAAGAAATTCTCGAAGCCTTCCTAAACACAGCCTCGTGTACGAGCCCTGCGTGTACAGACGCTGATAGCGATGGCGTATTTGATGATGCTGACCTGTGCCCTAACACCGCGCAAGGTGCAAACGTAGATACCAATGGCTGTGTCGTGCCAACCACAGGTGGTATCTGTTCCGGTATTATCGCCTACCCTAACTGGGCTCACAACGATTTTGAAGGCGGCCCAAACACCCATATGAATGCGGGTGATTTAATGCAGCATAACAATCAGCTATTCCAAGCGAATTGGTATGCCTCAAGTGAACCAGGTAATGACGCGGCTTGGAGCCTTGTCGGCGCTTGCCAGTAATTTACTTGTATAGTTAACTGCAGAACCTAAGTTGTAGGATCTAACTGTAGAACGTGTTATTACCCCTGAGTGGGTGATAACACGATTCACATACATTTAAAGTACCACACTGACTTATCCTCATTGGCCTACGGTTGCTATTGTGATTAATCTGATGCCTAAGCGCCGAAGTCTCTGAGCCGTAACTCGCTTATCTGATTTACGTTGCAAATACCAAGCAATTACTGATTGATGTTTTTTTTGCGCCTCAGTATAAAGGAAGCCAATAGACGCTGTTTTTTCTTCATCATTACCATCCGAATATAATTTTTCCGCAAGAGGATTAAACATATGAAGCTTCAGTGCTTAAAAATCACCGCAACCACTACCGTCAAAGCTATCGTATAGATGGTCAACATTAGAAAACGGAATCTCTCCGAGCATACTTGAATCGGTGAAATCGAGCTGGTCGACGGAGTGCTCGTAAGCATCGTCAGTCAGATCAAAATCTCTTTTTAAACATTGATCACTAAAGATGCCGCAGTTGTTTACCAGCAAATTCCAATAGTACGAGTACTCTAGACTCGGTGAGTAATAATTATCATATCCATTGGGTTTAATAACCGGCGTTTTAGGACTGACGGTTCGTTTATATAAGGTACCAGCCAGACACCCCTTAGGGAAACGCAGATTGACTTGCTCGCAGAGCTTGTTAATAAAAGCACTGCAGGATTGCTCATGTTTAGCTAAATACACTTTCATGGCCGACCTACTCTTGAGTAAATCAGCCATCTGACTTTTTGTTCGCACGTATAGCTGGCGAGTATTTTCACCATCTCGCTGCCTGTATTCATCCAAAAATGCACTGACTTTAATCGATACCGGCGAGTGATCTCTGGGCACTTGACGAAACAAATGGATATTAAAAACAAAACGAAGCCCCTCGTGCTGAATATCGGCCACCAGCTCCAAGTGATTTAAGGTTTTAATTTCACCTTGCTTATTCGCCTCGACAAAAGCATCAACGCTCTTCTCAAAATCATTAGTGTCCTTACCCTCCATATCACTGTAAACACGTGCACCGTTCACAGACAATCGCAGTATGTCGGTAATACCACAATCGCGAAAAGCCGTGTTTAAACGCTGTAACACAGACAGCATGACTACGGCACGCCTTGATTCCGCCGGTGCCATACCGCTACCGAGTACAGACTTAATTTTGTTAAATATCTTTGAGGGCTGCTCTAGGCCTTGGGTGTTCTCAGGCGTCAATGTGATGTCAATCGTTTGGGTAAAATACACTCTTCAATCCTTAAAGTTATGAATGATACGAAATTTCTGGCAAGTCCTGAATGCGTTAATTATACGCATGAAGGCAGCACTTGTGAAGTGAGCACTTCAAGCGGTGCAATACATACAGTAAACATAGAAAGCACACTTAATTTCACCAGAGCCCTGTCCACTTATCGAATAGGCTCCCACTCTGACGCGCCCCCTTATGAAGAAAGCGGCAACAACTATGTGGAAAGCGGCAACAAGCCAAAGAATAGATTTTGTTCAACCTCTCGGGCTTCCGGTTCCTATTTTTGCATTCCTTTCCCCCAAAAACCCCTATTGTCGCCTGGTGTCTCGGCTATACTCCCCCCCATACCAAAAGGGGGAACTACAATGCATTTACAAATAAAGCAGATTGCCATTGCTTGCCTAGCAAGCCTTATGTTACCGGGCTCTGCAGTAGCCGATATTTTCAAAAACGACACAGTGAAACTCTATGGCGACTTCCGAACACGCCTTGAACAAGATTGGGATTCACAAAACGGTAGCGGCAACGAACGCGATGACCGACTTCGAGCCAGAGTCCGAGTGCGACTGGGCTTGGCTTACACCCCCAGCGAAAGCATCGAATTTGGCTTACAGCTTCGCTCAGGCTCAGATAGCAACCACCAATCTCCACATATTACCGTGGTTGATTTTGAAGGTAACGATACCGGTGATATGGATTTTAATTTCAGCAAATGGTACTTCAAAGCCAAGAGTGAAAACTCCTGGGTGTCTGCTGGACGCAATAGCTTAGCCATCTGGAAAGCGAACGAGATGTTTTGGGATAGCAGTGTCACCCCCATAGGCCTAGCCGCTGGTACCAATGTGAAAGTAGGAGAGGACAGCAAGCTCGGATTCAACGGCGGATATTTTTCTCTGCCAGCCGGAATGAAGGAAACCTGCGGCAACATGGCTTATGGCCAAGCGGTCTTGAGCAGCGGGTCAGGAATAACGGCTGCTGTTGGCTTATTTGATTTCGATGGTAACGATAGCGATACTGACCCAGATTGCGCGATTTATGCCCGCGACAACGGTCAGCGTGATTACATGGTTTGGGTCGCAAACTTGCAATCCAAATTTTCAATCAATAAGCGCACACTGAAAGTCGGTGTCGATTTAATGCAAAACACCGAAGACTACGCCTTAAGCGATACTGGCATTACCGCTGCAAATCAAAACGAAACCGATGGCTGGGACGCTTACGTCACTTACGGCGACACCAAAAATAAAGGCGACTGGCTGGTGGGTTATTGGTACGCCAATATCGAGGAGCTCGCCGTTAACGCATCATTTTCTCAGGACGATTTTGCGCGCTGGAGCTCATCCGGACAGGCTCGGATCACAGGCTTTAAAGGCCACGAGCTACGAGGTATTTACCAATATAATAAGGGCGTGAACGTGGTAGTTCGCTTTTACGCTGCTGAGGCTATTGATAGCGTTGAAGATGGAAAGCGCATTAGAATGGACTTTAATTATAAGTTTTAAATAAGCCTAGTTAAATAAGCTTAGTATTAAAGCAGAGGCTCCAACGAACATGACCTATCAAGGTCTCCAACCTTGTTCCGACTGAGCCTCTCTTAATTGCTAAAGGAGGAAGGTTTCTCTCGGGGGAAAGTATTCCAAAGGTGGTGACCTGGCATCCCCTCATGAAAAGCGATTACCTCAGCCATAAGGTGTCGCTCATTTGGCCGTGATGTATTTATGATATAGAAAGGTTTTAAAGAAAAGGTCGCAGACAAAGCCACGTTGTTTATTACTGCCGAAGATGATAATACCTTTGCCGTGACTCGCTTGGATTTTGAATTAAACCAGAACAATAACAGTCTTATTATCACTTACAAAGGCAATAGTCACGGTTTCCCGTTGTTGGAGCAAGATCCGTTACTGGATGATGTGATTGTGGCGCGGTAGAGAGGTGCTTACTCGTTAACCTTATTTATGAGATTACCTATCGCCTGAATAAGGCTTAGTTTTTTTATTTAATTATCAGTGATCAATTAAACATAGATGAACGTCACTTAACTTCGGGTGGTAGATACCCACGTCCATCTTTGGATAAATCGCTTGTGCCCATCGTGTCGTCCGTTAGGGCGCGACCATAATTATCGCGGCAATGAATACAAGGGCTTATTTTGTTCACTAAGCGGCCTTTTCTAGCATACTTTCTCACGTAGGCATTTGAAATCTTGACGTTGTCTCGGTGTAATCCAATAGCATCGCCCAGTTTATGTCTCAAGTCACTTACCGCTGCATCTTCAGCACACATTTTGTCATCTGCCCGCCCCCAGCCAATGATTTCCTTACTGAGGCCAGTGTTTGAACATCTAGCCGCGACCCAAGGCCCTGCGTGGTCACCTGTTGACTGACCATTCGGAAGGTTTGAGGGCTTATTTGCTAGATTGTACGCAATTAAATCAAGCGGATCGCTTGGCGCACGCTCACAGATTGCGTCATGGCTCACCACGCTCTCAGTCGTCACAAAATACTTATGATTGTGACTGTTTTTTAAATTACGCACAAAGTGGGAATCGTCGATCTTATTTACCTGTGCAATCTCGGCAACGGTTCCGCTGCGGGTGAATAGTTTTTCGCCTACGTTAAGGTTCTCTGCGCTTACCCACTCCTTGGCAATCAGGTAAAAAGTGTGCTCATCCGGGACATACATCGACGTTTTCATTTCATCAATAGAATATTCAATCTCTATCATACTTCAGTAACACTTCCACATATTCGTCTAATAGGGTTAAGTTCAAACCTTTCGGTGGGCGAAATATAACGCCACTACAGGAGGGTTCCTGATCGCTCCAGTGTCCTACTGCAGGATTATATACATCAACTCTCTTTGCGAAAATCGGCCTATACCTGAACTATCTCTAGAGGTTAACGCTTCAACCAAGCGTGCTGCCGCACCTTACTATACATCGACATCAACTTTTGGCTTTTTAAGCACCAAAAACCTCATAAATACGCCGAGTAAACCACAAACCCCGAGAATCGCGAAAAACACCCACGACTCTGATTTCTCTAAGCCATGAGGGATATTCATTCCAAGCAAACTAGCAACCGCCGTAATGGGTAGAAACAAGGCCATGATGATATTTAAGCGATGCCCCGCTGTTAATGCCTTCTTTTGCATCTCCGCTTGCTCTTCTGCCCTTTTTGCCATGGCATAATCTAAGCCGTTTTTACTATCGATATAAAGCAGCTCGATATTCCGAGATAACTCTTCAGCTTTATCTCTAGAATCAATAAACACTTCACCTGCAACTTCCCTAGCGGCCTGTAACGCTTTGCTCATGTTTTGTACAGATCTTTGAACTGGCGCTAACTGTTCAAGTAAATCAAAAAAATCACGCGCATTAACGGCTTTTTCATAGGCCTCATCAAGCGCGTCTTCTATTCGTTCATAATTATCAAGATACTCATCAAGCCCTGTCAGGCCAGCGCCCCGCTCAGAGGAACCCCAAACGCCTTCAGCGTTTCGCCAGAAAAATACACTTTTCCGGTGACTCTCATTTTTTAACGGGGGCTTATGAAGCACTAAAAGGATATGACCCCGCTCAGCGATCACCCTCTGCTTTCCGGCTCTTGAACCTAAGCGGCGAACAATCTCTTTAGGTAGCTTCCAGCCTGGTGGTATCTCGATATTTTGTGCCATTGTCGAATCCTTATTGCTTATAGTAGATCGTTTGTGAAGATCACTACGTAAATCACCGGGCGCTAATTCGGCTTATTTTCTTGTTCGTTTTCATTCATATATTTTTACTTCCGCCTTATCTCTTTCTTCATCGGGATCTTTTATTGAATTAACTTGCTCTATTTTATTTATATATAAAGGGCTTAAACCAGCAGATTTTGCGCCCTCTAGTACGTGCTTTTTATACCAGCTATAAGGAAGTAATGATTCACTAATATTGGTTGCCACATACATAAAGGCTATTATTTTTTCACCGTCAGCCCCGACAACGCTAACATCTGCTTTTTCATAGCCATGGCCAACACCTTCAATCGTATCTAACCTTGAAACGTCATTAGAATTCATATCAAACACAACGCCTTCTATGCAATCGAAATCGTTTTTTGTATGAAATGCATCGCACTTTGCGGATGCATCGTGACCAATCTTATGAAACCGAAGGTCATAACCTTTCAAGGTATGAACACCAATAAATTTTGAATTGGAAATTCGACGCTGAATTCTGTGAATCGACATATTAGAGCCATATGCAAAATACTTCATCAAAACCCCTTTAAAATTAGATGAGCACCAATCAAACTAACACCAGTATTTGGCGTCTTTTTGTTGACCCGGTCTTTCAAACACCTACAAAAAACCAAACAGTTGAGCTTCCCATCGCTATACGCAATCTTTATATAACACTTAAAGTCTATATGCCCTTAGTTATATTGCCAAGCTCAAGTACCCATAAAACCTACGAAGGCCACACATAATCAAGCGCCCAGAACATCGGTCAAAGAACACCCCCTTACAAAAGGACATAACGCCAGTACACCCTATGTAAAAACAGAAACACAAGCTACAGTAAGCCCGCGGACGATATGCCGCACTCAAGCCCCGGGTGAGCGATAATCGACCAGTTTCTAAGCTATCTCTCTTTGGAGGCCAAGATCGATTGACGGCCTTATGAATATACGCCGCCAATTTAGGTGTTAAGGGCTTGTCCTGACTGAGAGTTCAAGATGCTGACTTCGGTAACAGCGATGTAATGGCACGTATTGGATATGGACTAAAAAGGAGATTGGAAAGCCTCATATTAAAAAGAGGTGAAAGCAAAGTAAAGCTGCGCTTTTGGCTTCTTGTGCATGTGATTGTTACGTTGTTAATCACCTAGTCGGCCAAAACGGAATGATGCCTGGAACTCGTTTTTTATAATCTAAATAAATATCACCAAACTGGGCTTCGAGAGATTTTTCTTCGTAATGCAGCCCGATAAAGATATATAGCGTCAGACCAATAGAGAGCATAAACTGGGTCATACTCATATGGGCTGTAGACCAAACACCCATCAAAACCCCTGTTTGAATGGGGTGGCGAACGATACTGTAAAGGAAACTTTCCTTAAGCTTCCCGTCCTCAGCTGTATTTATGCTTAAACTCTGTTTCAACCCCATAAGGTGGAAATGGTCAATTTCAAAAGTGGCAGCCACTAGTACTAGCCAACCAAGGACATGAGTAATCTTCAGAATTAGAACGACGATCGTATTATCTGTGATCCACAATGTTCCCGCTAACGGTTGCCAGTAAAGACAAATGGCGAACATAAAGATACCTGAAATCATAACGTATGTACTACGCTCTATCGCGGCAGGCATAATTTTGGATAGCTTTTCTTTAACGCTGCTACGGGCAGCTATACTGTGGTGTAGCCCGAATAATACGAGGATTAGTAAATTGAAAATAACAACCTGTATCGTGGAGGCATTGACTACAGCAGAATTAATATGTATCGGCAGAAAGCTCCAACTCCCCATATAGAGCATAAAAGCAGTAAGCCCAGATAATCCAATGATATAGGCGAAAACCCCAAAGAATGAAATAGCAAATTTTATCATTTTATTGAACCCCATCATAAAATTAATGTGCTAGTCAGTGCTTGCGAAAACATAAGGTAAAGGTAACACGGCTAGGTGAACTGGCGAGTTATCTTGTAACTTCAATAACTGATTTGCCGTCCCATGACCCGCCATATTCTGGCTCAATAAGACCAAACCCCCTAAGAGCGCGCAGTTTCCAAAAGTACGTACTTTTTTAACCCTCAAAAACCACGGAACACTCTAACACTAGAACAAAACGGTACAATATTCCAACCTAGCAGCCCTATTTGGAACCACATTATGAATGTGTGGCGAGAATAAACATAAACCAAGGGGGGATCACATAAACCTAGGCCCTCACCCATTATTCTCAAAGTGTTGGCATCAGGGTCGCGTCCATATGTGTCCTACTATTTTGATCTTCGCTTGGACTGGCTTTTATATATTAGATGTTACTTTTGATTAAAGTTTTCTATCTGCTTGGCCTGCGCCAAAGCCAAGGGATAGCCATTAAAACTGCACCGCCCAAAATACGCTAGAACCATTAACAATTGGGTATAGAAGCAGCCAAAGAATAAAGCCCGCGAAGAACATCGCAAACAAAACAGCAATCGCTACTTTGGGAGTTTTGGTTTTTTCACTAAACATTAACTCGCTCGCCATACCCAAAACTACAAGTATTAAATATTGTTATAACTTTTCACTTTAGGCATAAGATCAACAATTATAACGTCAATTTTATTGAAAACACGGCTACGCTTTGACATATCAAATTTAGATGCGTGATACTTGGCTGCCAATAAGAGCACCATTTTCGAACACCTTGGAACTCGCTTTAGCGAGGCATGTACCCATATGACGTCCGTAACAATAACAAAACATATACTGGCTGCACGCTATACTATTTTAACGCTCATCTTCCGGCGGCTTGGTTAATATTTTTTTACCTGAAAACATCGCTGAAATAAGGTTTACCCCGCCTTTCAATTCAGTAATGACGACAGCAAAGATATGAATGACTATAAATACCAACAAGGTGTAGAAGCCATAGTAATGAAGCGTAATGAAAGGCTTACGGAATGAGCGCATCGCTTTATATGACGCTTCGTCATACAGCTCTTTCGCATAAGGTACCAGCGTTGCCGGGTCAACACCTGGAGCTGCAATCCAGTTAGCTATCCACGAGCCTATTGGCGGGTAGTAAATATCTGTACCAGCTAAAACCARCCCRGTAACAGCTTGCAYCAGTAACARGAAGATCARCAGAGTAACAGCAAGGCGACCCAGTGGGTTATGGCCTAGATATTGCCTTTGATGCCCACCGGAAAGGTCACTGATGTAATCCCGAGTTTCTTTTACATAGCCTTTCCTGAAGGGCAAGAATGCAGACCAACGCGAATAAGCCCCACCGACAAATGCCCAAACAATCCGCCACAACAGGTTAAGTGCAAACACATAACCTATCCAGACATGTACCGTCTTTAGGAGAATCTTGCCTTCAATTGAAATTCCGAGAAGCTTGGCATTAAGAATAACCACACCAATGGCGATTAGCCCAATAACGCACAGAACATTCATCCAGTGAAACCAACGCACACCCGAATCCCAAATCACGTACACTTTAAAATTAGGCATCAGGTGCTCCGTTAATTATGGTTTTGGAGTTTTAAAGTATTGCAGAACCAAACTGAGCTCCCGATTGTCGCCCAAGCATCACATACGGAACCGACCGGGAACCACAAAGCGAGTCAATCGTACCATAAGCCTATCTCTTGTCGTAGTGGCGATTAGGCTAACGCCTGTGAAGCTAATACCTTGTGTAATTCAACGCTCTTGCTATAACTTTATTAAGGCAATGATTCGACCCCCTGATGACTTACCTACACACCCTAATCCACGAAGTACACATTAATGCGTGGACATTTCGCACAAATACGGCGCAGGCGTGATAATGAGAAAATTAACAGATCGCCAGATGCTTCTCTGGATCACCACGGAAATTGCCCCTGACGTCCCAGTCAATAATGTATACATGACCTTTGATATAAAGGGAGCTATTGATATTGATCAATTTCAAATCGCTTTTAATCAGACCTTAAAATATACCGATGCCCTCCGTACTACCTTCCACCTCAATAGCGAGGGCATAGCCATGCAGGCTGTGGCCGAGCCGTTTGAATACAAGGTTAAGCTCATCGACCTCTCTCATGATGATGACCCAGGCGCGGCCTTGAAGTCTCAGATCGTGATACATGCGACTAACACCTTTGACTTATCCAAACGATGCTTTGAATCCGTGTTATTAAAATTGTCAGAAAATCACTACAATTGGTTCCTATGCTTTCACCACATTACGATTGACGGCTGGTCCGTCCAAATACTCTACGAACGCCTAATCAAAGCCTATAGCGAGCCGGATGTCGACTTCTACGAGCAAACGGATAGCAATATTGACTATTCGTACTACCTCGATTATGTCGAGAAGTATCAAACGACTTCACGCTATAAACAGCATGAGCAATATTGGAAGGACAAGCTCGCAACTCCGCTTGAACCACTTGCTCTTTATGGCCACCCGCCTGAGCTTACCGACAAAATCACTCGGCTGACCCTTGAAATTAATGAGCAGCGCAGCAACGCACTGAAGGCGTTGGCGAATATCGGCGGTGGAGGCAGCTTAAACCGGGGCGTATTCCAAATTTTTGCCACCGTGCTCTATGCCGCCTTGCACCTGCTCTCCGGAAATAAACGTATTGGCTTAGGTGTTCCCTTCCATAACCGCCCTAAAAATTTAAGGCAAATTTGCGGCATCATTATGGAGATATGCCCACTTATTGTTGAGTTTGACGATGATGAGAGTTTCGACTCACTCATGAATAAAGTCCGCGAGCAAACCACGGAAACCATGGGGCATGCCCGTTACACAACAAAAAATCCAGCTCACGCTAGGGTTTATGAAGTGACACTGAACTTCTTCAATGTTAAGTACCCAGACTTTGCAGGCTTTGAGACCACCACTAACTTTGAGAGTGGGTTAAATTGCGTACAAACCGCTAAAGCGGGCGCCGAACAGTGGTCGGTAAGTGACTCCCTTGGTGTAGTGGTTAACGACTTTAACGAAACCGGCGCCTACACCCTATATTTTGATTTTAACGAAGGTATTTTTAACGAGGAATTTCAGCAACGCTGTATGCAGCATTTTTCCGCGCTGCTGGATGCCTTTATCGACTGTCGTGACACTAAGCTCAATAGCGTTAATTTGTTATCAAAGCAAGAGCGCCAAAAGTTATTATACGATGTTAACCCAGACCAAGACTTAAGTGAGAAAGCCTCAGTCATTGAGCGCCTAGAAACCTATGCGCAGAGTAAGCCGGACAACATCGCTGCAATATATTTACAAGAAAAACTCAGCTACGCGAGCCTAAACCAGCAGGTCAATCGCCTTGCCCGGCATCTAAAGGCCGCCGGGGTACAGAAGGGTGTGACTGTTGGTATCGTCATGGAGCGATCACTAGGTCTACTGACGGCACTATTAGCGACCATGAAAAGCGGCGGCGTTTACATTCCGCTCGACCCACATCACCCTGCTGAACGTATTGAAACTATTTTAGAGGACGGTAAACCCCAAGTGCTATTAGTCGATAGCTTGCCCTGTCAGCTCAACGTAGCCCCATCCACACAAGTATTGCTGACCTCCGATTTATTAGCGCAAGAAGCCCCCGATGATAACCCACTCCCACCTCTCGATAAGACAGGTCTCGCTTATATTATTTTCACTTCAGGCTCCACCGGTCGCCCTAAAGGTGTGGCTATTCCACATAAAGCACTGACAAATTTCTTGCACTCCATGGCCGAACGCCCGGGTATGAATGACGCCGATCAGTTGCTGTCGGTAACGACGGTATCCTTTGATATTGCTGCGCTGGAATTGTATTTACCTATTTTGGTTGGTGGACGAGTCGATATTGCTAGCCACGAATGCAGCTTAGATCCGGAACAATTAAAAGTCCGCCTGCGACACGCAAGTATTTTTCAGGCAACGCCGGCAACCTTTCAAATGTTATTAAACTCCGACTGGCAGGGAGAGCCCTCACTGCGAATATTATGTGGCGGCGAGGCCTTTCCGGCAGATCTTGCACAGCTCCTCTTACAAAAAGTCCAATCGGTTTGGAATATGTACGGACCGACGGAAACCACCATCTGGTCTCTTATCGATAAGGTCAGTGCCGGCAGCACAATGAGCATTGGCAAGCCCATACTTAATACCCAAGTTTATCTACTTAACAGCGCACTAACACCAATCCCGGAAGGCTGTATTGGTGAGATTTACATCGGTGGCGCCGGGCTGGCTCAGGGTTATTATGGCCGCCCAGATTTAACCGAAGCAGCTTTTATAGCGCATCCTTTTTCAGATGCCGTTGGCGAGCGTATATATAAAACTGGCGATTTCGGCCGCTATCTACCCAACGGAAAAATACTATGCCTTGGCCGCATGGACAGTCAGGTAAAATTACGTGGCTTTCGCATAGAACTAGGCGAAATTGAAACCGCATTAAATCTGCAAGCGGAAGTAAAGCAATGCGTGGCGGTATTAAAAGGCAGCGGTGACAATAAGCATATTACCGGCTACGTCACCCTCAATAACGACGTAGAAACTACGGCGCTTAGGTGCCGATTAAAAAGCAAGCTTCCTTCATACATGCTGCCTTCCGCCCTTATTATCTTAGAAGAACTCCCCTTAACACCAAACGGTAAAATTGATCGCAAGCAATTACCCGAGCCTACAGACTTAGATCTCAGCGTCGCTGGTGACTTAGTCGAAGCGAGCAGCGATAGCGAGCGGAAAATTTTAGCGATATGGCAGCGGGCGCTTGGCACCGAGCAGCTCAGTGTTGTCGATAGTTTTTTTGATATCGGCGGGCACTCCTTGTTGGCGGTCAATGTTATTCAATATATAAACAAAGCTTGTGAGGCAAGTTTATCTTTAAGCGCTATATTTTCATCTCCGTCTATTCGGGCACTTGCCAAACTGGTGGATGATAAATCAGGCAGCTTAAGTGCTACTGATAATGCCGTTATTCCACTTAGTTCGGGGAGCTCGGATATTGGCTTGTTCTGCATCTGTGGTATCGACTTATACCAAGGACTCGCTAATCATATTGACGCTAACACTCCGGTTTACGGTGTATTTTTAGACAAAGAGACCGATATGTGGCTCAGTGCAAACAAGCAAAACACCCCCACTGTTGAGGAGCTAGCAGAGCTCTACATCCATGCTATTAAAAAAACCCAAGCAGCGGGACCTTATTGCCTTGCCGGACTCTCCTTTGGTGGTGTCTTGGCCTATGAAATTGCCCAGCAACTGACGGCAGAGGGTGAAACGGTTAAAACCCTGGCTCTGTTCGACTCGATACTGCCGCGTAGCATAAAAAGAGAGTTTTCACTCACGCTTAAATACCACTTTAATCGACTCCGAGGCGATAGCGTTTTACATTTAAAAAGAGGCCTTGCTCGTCGCCTTGCAAGGCTACCTATAATCGGCTCGAAAGGAATCGATACCAGCGCTAGCGAGGTCGACACTATGGCAAACATCGCGTTTATTCGTGAGCAATCTTATATCGCAGCAATCCGAGTTTACGACAAAGTAATTAAACCGTATTCTGGTTTAGTGCGCCTCTTCTGTGCGAAAAATAAGGAAAGCTTGATGATCGGGCATAGTATTGAAAGTTCCTGCGGCTGGAATAAAGTCACCAGTAATTTGATTGTGCATGATATTGAGGGCGATCACCTAGGACTCATTAAAGACGATAGCGCTAAGATGATTGCATCAGTAATATCTAAAAGCATGGCTGCCGATGTGCCCGATTAAAATCAATACTTTCCAGGTTAACTGAAATCATCAATGGAGATTTTATCTTGTTTACTTATTTTTGAGCCCCGAGTATCCCTACTTGCCATCAAGGTAAACCAAGGATTTCTCTATGCTATCCGCACTTGGCAAAGCATGTCCCGCGCCCTCAACATCAAGTAAATAGCTATTCACTATGCCCTTTCTTAGGTACTTTTTGTAAACCCTGCGGGTTTCCTTGCGATTAAAGTCTTTGCTGCCTGTAATAAAGACAAATCTCTTTTCTTTCAGCGTGCCTAGCTGGGGTCGCGACACCCTGGGAAGCTTATCGACACCGACCATATACATAGCCCCTGAGAAAGACTCCGGAGCTAGGGACATAAGCTGACTAGCCACTCGCCCACCACCAGACGTGCCTGCTATGTATGTCCGGCTTGGCGCAACAAGATAATATTTCATTGCTAGCATAGGCGCTAACACAGCCAGCAATATGCGCTCTTTTGCCAAGCGTTTATTACCTGCATTATCAATGCCGATCCAAAGCATATTCTGTTGAGACAGTACTGGGCGCCAAGACTCAGGTAATTCGCCCGACTCTTGCGGACTCACATACACCATCAAACCAACAGGCTTGCTCTTATCAATATCTGACGGCACCCATAGCTGCCACGACTCTTTCTCTTCCAGATTTAGTACTTTGCGATATGCCGACGCTCGCTTCGCACCGATAATATCTATCACAGATGCTTTAATCACCCGCTGCTGCATGCTTACTCTTTGCTCACTCCAAACACTGGCCGAACACAGTAGAAGACAACTCACCAGCAATGTGTAAGCTGAGCTTAAGCATGAGGCCATGCGTAACGCCGATCTATTTTTTACTCTACGTTTTGAACTACACCGCATCTTCAGGAGCCAATATCAGCAGTAAACGTTGACTGTCATTTTTTTCATGCAACGCCCCCATCAATAAAGAACAAAAAGGAGCAATCGTACGACAAGCCCGCACATTGTCATCGTGAGGGCTAGGCTAACACCATAAACAAAACGAGTCCGACTGCAATAGATGGCTCGTTAAGCGGGATTTACTTGCTCAGCATCGCCGTTATCTAACTGATGACTATACCGGACAATTTCTTTAGCAATCGAGGGGTCAAGGACAAGAAAACAGTTGTCGCCAATGTAGAGTGCGCGCGCCCTCTTCTTTCGAGTAACACAGACAAAACCCACCGAATCGTTATTTAAAACAAACCAACCCACGTGGAAACCACTCAGATGCGAACCAAGTAAGCGTTTTTTTAGGCCATACTCGGGATCTTCATGATAGGGGAATTTAGGCGACACCTTCTCAGAAATACTATCAACTGGGCGCTCAAAATTGCAGGTAAGCGTAGAGATGCATATTTTTCCATCACTCAGTTTAATTGTTGCACTAAGCATAAGCGACAAAAAAGCCACGGCAACGACAATAAGTACCGTTGTAAGAACAACCGCCCATATATTGCCTTTATTTATAAATACAAAAATAAATGGCGCCCCTAACAACAGGCAAAGAATGATCAGCGGCATTAAACTTGGTCGTAAGACAATTTTCATAATATAATCAATAGTTTGGAATATTTTGTGAATACTTAATAATACATCAATGTCAGCTTGAGTCAAGGCGAAAGGCCGCTATTTAAACATTGAGCCAGTTACTAAATCGTATATAAGCCACAGCTTGCAGCTTGTAAATTACAAGCGCCAGACTCGATTGATTGCACATACTCGATGCACATCTGACGCCCTATCATCCCCACGCCCCCTTAAGTGCGACTGCACGACCCAACTTGGCGTCACTTTGCCCCTTAAAAGAATACCTCGAAAGGCGCTTAGAGCCAGCCTGCCGCAGCTTTCCAAGGTAAAAGCGGTGGTTATTATCAGTATAAAAAACAAGCTCCCGACTGTCGCCCGCACGATCACATGCCGGGGCTGGCCGAGAATGACAACGCAAGCTAATCGCGCTACAGCCCTACCCACTACCACCACGACGGCTAGTGTAACAGGTTAAGCATCGCTAACAGATCAAGTCTAAGCCCAATGCCGTAACCGTAACCGTAACCGTAACCGTAACAAATATTATACATAGCTAGACTCTATATACTGTCATTTTTATAGTCATACCGTTAAGTAATTAATAAACCCTACAAATCAACTTTATCCATTTTTTACGGATCGATTTCACTAAACCACGAATCGACTCATCCGTTTCGTTTTATCGGTCAGTATGCTAAATGTATATTCCGATGTGAATCGGCCAACAGATACAGAGTAACCCTTCCCGTTTGAGTTGTTATTCATTGTTTTTTCAATCGATCGCTAAGCCTACCCATGTTCAACTTTTTCAGGTGGCACTGTTTTTTCCGGAATCGAATCTTTAGAGGGGGGGGGTAAAGAGGAATTTAAAGCCGACACTGCTCGACCTAAAAACTAATAAAACCCGTCTTTAGTTAAGCAAGGTTCTGGGATCAATGTACTCTAAACTCAATGCTTCAGCCACTTCATAACATGTAATCCTACCATGCATGACATTAAGACCATTAAGTAAGTGCTTGTCTTCTAAAAGCGCACCCTTGTAACCAAGTTCTGCAAGCTTAAGAATATAGGGATGTGTGGCATTATT
The DNA here is from genome assembly GCA_002746115.1 of Alteromonadaceae bacterium. Classification (GTDB taxonomy): domain Bacteria; phylum Pseudomonadota; class Gammaproteobacteria; order Pseudomonadales; family Cellvibrionaceae. The sequence goes on along the minus strand of NVXL01000069.1, from coordinate 5,791 downwards.
AAGTGCGAACGTTGAGGTGCGAGCAACCGCTCCAGGCATATTTGCGACACAATAATGAACTACATCATCAACGATATAAGTGGGGTTTTGATGAGTCGTTGCATGAGATGTTTCAACACAGCCACCTTGATCGATTGCAACATCAACAATCGCAGAGCCTGGTTTCATACGCTTTATATGGTCTTTTGTAACGAGTTTAGGCGCTGCGGCTCCAGGGACAAGTGCACAAGCAATAACGAGATCAGCTTCCAATGCATACTTCTCGATCGCATCAGCTGTAGAATAGATGGCTTTAACTTTATTATCGAATTGCGCATTTAAACGACGAAGTACATCTAAGCTGCGATCTAAAATCACAACATCAGCGCCAAGACCTACTGCCATTTGTGCGGCATTAGTGCCAACCATACCCCCACCGATAATAAGCACTTTACCGGGCTCAACCCCTGGAACGCCGCCTAGGAGCACACCGCGTCCGCCCATCGAATTCTCAAGTACCCTTGCTCCAGCCTGAATAGACATGCGACCAGCGACTTCAGACATCGGTGCAAGAAGTGGCAGAGTGCCCCGGTCATCGGTCACGGTTTCGTAAGCGATGCAAACAGCGCCACTTTTAACTAAGTCTTCCGCTTGAGGCAGATCGGGAGCAAGGTGAAGGTAGGTAAATAGCACTTGATCTTCACGCAACATAGCGCGCTCAATAGATTGTGGCTCTTTTACTTTAACAATCATTTCAACCGTCGCAAAAATTTCAGCTGCAGCAGCTAAAATAGATGCGCCAACATCAATATAATCTTGATCCGTAAAACCAATTCCAGAACCAGCATTCGTTTCGATAAAGACCGCATGGCCTTTATTCGTTAATTCACGCACGTTCGATGGAACCATTCCAACGCGATACTCATGGTTTTTGATTTCTTTAGGTACACCAATTATCATATTAGAGCCTCGAATTTCAAATCACTTAAAATAATGTTCGCAGCCATCGCAGCTTGGCAAGACTTGCCATTTCATGCCTCAACACAAGTTTAGTACTTGATTTTTGTTACAAAATTTACTTTCGATAAATTGAATTACCATACCTATTATCTTTAAAGTCACCAATGGTGAATCCACAGCCGACTAACGCTATTAACCAGCCAATACCTGGTAGGATTTGAAATAACCCAACCCAACCGGCACTACCAAAGTCGTGGCACTTTTTTGCACTAAGCGCCAACAGAAAATGAATAACCGACAAAGGAATAAACCAAGATACAAACTGAATTCGTCCTAGACGACCACGGAATGAGAAAAGCGTGGCAATAGTGATAGCTTCAATGCCCTGGACCTAGATATCTTTTGAGCTCTTTCTTTTGGAGTAATCATGCTCATCCCTTTAGCTTGTAACGCCCGCATAATGCGGCAGTGGCGATCATTGATGCGTTTGTTAGCCGTGTTTTTTGCTTAAAGCATATTTTTATTAAAGTAATTGGAATTTTCAAATTCTATAATATTTGCACCTATATTAGGTACATCAGGGAATATAGACGTTAACCGTTCAACTATATTTTTTGATAAATTTAATTTTTTCTCATCGCTTCTGCCTTCCATTATATATGCGAAAACATGTATGAAATCCACAACATTGTTACCGGTAGAATATTTTTTAAACGAATTAACCCTTACTTTTATATCATTTTCATTAAACAGCCCAGTTGATTTAGCCGCATTGTGAATTTCCTCAATGATCCTTTCTTCAGGATGCAGCATAAAAATACTTTCAGAGCAATCGGTTAAAAAATGAGGCATTATTTATCCTGTGGGTAATAGATTTTGACTTCTAACGCCAAGTTAAAGCGCGCCGCTTTTTGGCGTCGCATTTAAACTTTTTGTGTACGCCAACTAATGGGGTGAAAGTCCCCTGCGGGAGTGATCACCGCCGAAAACCATGTTGTTATTAGACGTTAACCACTAGCGAATGGCAAGAGCTTTTCCGCAAGGAATGGTCTGGAGGTAGAGCGACGCAGGAAGCCAAAGCCGAGTAGCCCAACGCCGTTTTGTAATGAGGCGGATATGGTGCCAAAAGTAGGCGCTGTAGGCGAAGGTCTGAACTCTAAGCCTCGGGGAGGATGTGACTAATCTAACGAATTTTACCTACAGGAGGTAGTTAAGGGGCGGGAGCAAGACGCGGTAGCTTTAACCAGCCGACTTCCATTTAACCATCGGTCGATATCCCAGTCTTTGACTCCTGTGTTGGCTTCGGTGGGCGTTAAGCCCCTCCCCGACCTCAAATTTTGATTTCGAAGCTGTCTGCTATGCCAGCTCTAAGGATCTGCGAAACCCCTACGGCCTATACATTTCTCTGTGTACGCTTCGCTTATTAGAGTGAGCGAATTTGCAAAGTAAGTGCAGTACACTACAATTTCTCCATTCGCTCATTTATACATTCATATGATCCCATCTCAAACTCTCTACAAACCCATGGTCGATTTTCATAGATAGAGCACATTTGAGTATCGCGATCTAAAGCTGAGCACAGGCCATCATCTAAACGCAGCATAGATTCACTCCCATACGCATCAACATAAATATACTCACTAGGGACACCTGTATCTGAAATAAGCATGACTTCTAAACTACAACAACATGCCTGGCAGTTTGAACATGTGACTTCGGGAACTAGTAAATCTTTTATTTTAATGGACATAAACAACAATAAATTTAATGATTAATTTGAAGCTCTATACTGGAGATGTTTTCGAGCTGCCGGAACCCTAACGTCGTGATAACGGGACGCCTATTGCGAAGCAATGCTTTTGGCGTTCCCAGTGAGCGAAGTTCATCACTTTGTTAAGTTTCCGCTCTCTGAAAATGTACGATTTTAACTCCATTACACAATGGCCATTGGCTTACCGTCTGAATATTACATCGTATATGAATTTGATTATTCTCGGACTTTCTTTCGTCCAAACAGACCGAACCAGAACAGGCCCTCAAACACTACACCTACGACAAGAAATATTGCGCCTCCAGCTGGAATACCAAAAACGTAACATGCGACAGCTGCAAAGAAACACAATACTGTGATCAGTACCCTATAAACCATTTTCATATCGTACGCCTTCTCTATTCAATTATTCTGAGACCTAACATTTGAATTTAACACTTTAAGTCTATATGTACCTAGAGATATTGCCAACCCCAGTAATTCATAAAATCAACGGAAGCCCCCCAGAATCAAGCGCTCAGGCTGGCGATCAAAAAAATACACACCCACAAAAACTCGTCTACAGAACTGAGGAAACCTATCCCCGGCCAACAGACACTCAGTTAACTCCCGATCCGACATAAAGAGACAGCGACGTTTAACAAAATCTAAGCGCCCATCTCATCCAACTCCAGTTCACACAAGCGAACCTGCACAGAGCATGCTAATAAAGCAACAACATTGGCACGATTTGCAACATGGAAATATCACAACCACCCCAAAAGCTACCCTCAACATCCAAACAAGCCTCACTCCCCCTCCCCTTTATCTTTCACTGCGCGAACAATACATGTCCTACTTTTCACTGTTAACAGGTAAACTGAGTCCGTTTTATATTAACAAACTCGTGCTGCACTTTAAGCGGTGCAACACAGTCCAAACAGAAAAAACCATAGCGCTATTTAATCACAGTGGCATAAGTGATTTTACTCTCAGAGGGTTTCCCCGTGGGTCTTTTTCCATGGGTTTGACATTAAAATTAATGGCACCAATAATAATATTGACGCCATTATTTACCTGTACATTATCTTTATATATTTACTTTGTGTCTTCTCCTCTTTGCTATTCCCTTAGGCAAGTCCGTAATAAATTTATGCATGCGAAGATTAACACAAGAAAATTATGGCACCACCGTCACCGAAATATCATTCCACTCACGACCATCCTTCGGCGACGCATAGTTGTCATACTGTTGGAATTTAATAAAAAATTCCGACGTATAAGCAAATGACGGATCATAAGTGCTTTGAATGCGAGCCAGCTCGGCGTCAAGGTCGATATTATAGCTCTGCCCAACATTGCCCACCTCCAAGCCTGAAGCGTCAACCACCTGATACCAGGTGACACCATCCATACTGATGGCCACACCGTCTGAGTTGTGATGATCAGTAAAAGACTTAGGCATCGCGTGAATCTCATCAGAGATTTCCACCTGGAAAAACGACAATTGCACGTGGCCTTGGCCCGCCAAGTCGAGCCTCAGCACCGCCTCATTTAAACTAAAAGTGCCATTCGTAACCACGTCCATGCGCAACAGACCATCGACGGCAGCAATTCGGCCGACACTATCGGATGAATAAAAAGACCAGTGACCGGCATTAGCAGGCGGCATACCATTACTGAAATTCTGTATAAATGGTGGTTGCGGGTTGGCCATCGATACCAACAGCTCTATTTCAAGCCGCTGGGTTTTCCCTCCCGCAGTACTATCAGAAAATACAATCACATCGTTCAAAGTATCGCCCAGCGCGAGCCCAGCAGTGCTCCAGCACGCCTGCACGACATCCTGCTGCCCGGCACTCAATTCGCCAGAGCTGACATCTAGCGTCAAGCGACTGTCAGCCGTTACAGCCTGCCAACTCAGGCTTTCGCTGCCGTCGTTATGCAATTGGTAATTGTGACAACGCGCCTGGCCAATATCCTCTTCGGACAGCAGCAGACTGACTTTGTCGGCTGGCGTAATGGTCAGTGCCGAATAAGTCACGTCAATACGAATGTCATCCCACTCGCGGCCATCGGAGGGGTAGGTATAGTTATCGTACTGCTGGAATTTAATCTTAAAGTTGTCGCCATAAGCAAAGCTGCCGTCGTAATTAATTTGAATCTCGGCGATCAATGCGTTCAAATCGATGGCATAGTTCTGACCACTGATGGAGACATCCAGTAACGAGGAATCCAGCGCGCGATACCAGGTGAGGCCATCATTACTAATGGCAACGCCATCGGCATTGACATGACCATTAAAGACCGCTGGCATCACCTCCAGCTCATCGCCGCGATCAGATTGCCAGAAGTGCAGTACCGCGCTGCGGGCGTTGCGCAGGTCAACATCAAACACGGCTTCATTTAAGGCGTAAATATTATTGGTAGTAACATCCATACGCAGGCGGCCATCGACTACCTGAGTGCGCCCAACAGCGCTATCTGAGGCGTAAAAACTCCAATTTTCAGTCGGTATCCCCAAGTCAAAATCCTGCGTTAAAGTAGGGGCTTGATGGGGGAGAATTTGCAGCGAGATCTGCTGCTCACTAACAGCGCCGTCACTATCGCTGACACTGGCGCTAATCGTATGATTGCCAACGCTCAAAATCGCGCTGTTGCTGATTAAACCATCAATGCTTGAGCTCAGCTGAACATTAGCGCTGATATCACCGTCTTCGAGATCAGTGGCGCTCAGCACGAAGCTTACCGGATTATCGATCTCAACAATGACACTGCCATCGCTTGGTGAGAGTATTTGCAACTCGGGTGCGACATTGATATGGGCGGTCACTTCCAAACTGATAATATCAACAGCGCTGGCGCCAGCACTGTCGATGACCTGTACGGTGATTTGATGTTGGCCAACGGACAGATGCGCAGGCGAGCTAATAGCACCGTCAATACTCGAACTCAAGCTCACACTGGCAGACAAATCCCCATCTTCCGGATCACTGGCGCTATAGGAGAAGGCAATCGGATTATCGTCCTCCGAAATAAGATCTCCATTGGCGGGGGAAAGCAATGTCACACTAGGCAACTGATTTACCTGCTGCGACGGCT
>NVXL01000068.1 GCA_002746115.1 Alteromonadaceae bacterium | reverse complement strand
ACAACGGCGCTTTATTTTATACCCGTGCCGGTCAATTTAGCTTTGATGAAAACAACACCCTTGTTGATACCGTCACAGGTATGGACGTAATGGGGATGAGCGACAGTAATACATTACAAAGTATCGACCTAACAGAGCTACGTATTTTACTACCGGAGGCCACCTCCGAAATTCAAATCACTGGCAACTTACAACCCACCTCAAATAGCGAAGAGATCACCGAGATCAGTATCTTCGATGTTCGAGGAGAGGCACAAACCATCAGCCTACATTTTACCAACCCAGGCGATAGTGACGACATATGGAATATCGAAGTACGTGATAGCGACGGGAATTCACTCGGTACAGATAGCATTCAATTTAGCAACAACGGCTCCTTGCTAGCTGGCGCCAATCAATTCAACATGGATCTGACGTTAAACGATGTTACCCAAAACATAAGTTTCTTGTTTGGCGAGCCAGGTAGCACAAGCCAAACAACACAATCCATTAATTTAACCGCTACACTCACAACCCAAAACGTCAATGGTAGCGCCATTACCGGCCTTACTTCGAGTATATTTAATAATGAAGGCATCTTAGAATTAACCTATGGCAACGGCGAGAGCGCAACAGGCCCACAAGTTGCTTTAGCCACCTTTGCAAACGAAGGGGCGCTCATTGCTGACGCTGGCGCGCTCTACACAGCAAACAACAATAACGCAGCTACCCTCGGGCGAGCTGGCGATCCAAATTTTGGTGGAATTTTATCCGGTAGGTATGAATTATCCAATGTGGATTTAACACAAGAATTTGCTGACATTCTGATCATTCAACGTGGCTTTCAGGCAAGCTCACGAGTAATGAGTGTATCGAATGAGCTAATTGAGCAGTTGTATAACAGCACACAATAAAACTTATATACGCATATACATATGCACAGTCCACTGTTTGCATACAAATAAAGTTTGTATGCAAACAAAACTTGTCTACAGTCAAAGCTTGTATTCAGAAAAACCCGGAAACCAGTAAAAACAAAAAGGCCTCACTTAATGAGCCAAGCTTCAAATAAAAATATTCAAACCCACTGTAAAACCAAAGAGCACTCCGATGCACGTCAACTCCATTTTTTAGGAGAAAGACAAAAGCTTGACATACAAACCCAAATACAAAGCGCAGCTAGCGCTTGGTTAAACAACTGGAGCTTTTCAAACACCCCTGCTACCATCACATCGCTCAGCGTCAATCAGCAACTAGCAAATGTAAGCGCCATCCACGTAGATAAAAGCCGCGACGATTGCCAATTATTTCTAGACGATTCACAATTTGATTGGCAGGCCGTGGTTTTCGCTCAACATGCCGACCGACTAGCGTCAATAGAAGACAATATAGGAAACAATAAAGATCACTTATCACACAATCCGTCCGCAAAATTATTAGCTAAGACACTGAATAAAGCCAAACTGTCTTTTTCTCAAACATTATTTAAGTGTTTAACCGGAAAATCGGTAAGCGAATTTGAGTCCCAGCCCTGCGACACTCTAGCCATCAAAATTATGCCTGTAGGTGACTCCTGCATTAGCTTTACACTTACATTTGAACAACAACAATTACAATTGTGCCTACCATTAAATGCTTGGTATCAACAGCAGCTAAAAACTAACGAGTCCAAAACCCAAATGCTTACACCGATTGGCTCCTGCATTGACAGTCAACAATTACATGCAAATGTCGAGCTATCTCTCGGCACACATGATTTGGATATCCTTAAAGACTTATCTGTTGGCGATGTACTGACCTCCAATACATCACTGGATACCTTATTTGCCGTTAAAGTAAACAATGTATCAGTAGCCAAAGCATTTCTAGGCAAAAGCGACCAGAAAAAGGCCGTATATTTGTTACCTCTTGCGCAACAGAGTGAATAGACAAGAAAATATTCGATGCACACATTAAGCAACGACTACAATCAATACAGCAGTAAATCAACATTGGATAGCGGTCACGAGTGAACAGTATGAGTAAAGACATTGAACAAATTGATCTACATGATATACAAAATGAAGCTAAACCCCAGGGTAACAGCTTAGTTGAGCGAAATATGGATCTAGTGGGTCATATTAGTGTTGAAGTCGCGGTACAAGTAGGTAGCTTAAATATCAGCCTAGACCAGCTATTTTCCATGAAATCCGGAGAGGTTCTCAAAATGAATGAGTCCCTAAATACCCCGGTGACATTACTAATTGACAATAAAGCTGTCGCCAAAGGTGCCCTAGTCGCAGTCGATGACAATTTTGGCGTTCAGATTTTAGAAATCACCAAATAATATACCAAATAAATTAATACGCTAAACGGCACCACAACCATGACACGCGTACACCCTATACAGTACTTTTTGCTATCAGTCATTTTATTTACCACTTTCGCCATACTAAGCGCCACTACCCTTAGTGCCGAATTAACCGATAACAGTAACGCCACAAGCGCAGAGATAGCCAATACCGCTAAGATCGCCAGCTACCGAGAAGAAAAGCTGTTACCCCCAGGGTTTATCGTCAAGTTAACTATAGCTTTGTTAATTTTACTCACTCTAAGCGTTGTTCTGCTAAAGACTTACCATAAAACAATTAACAAATTATTCTCACGCAAAACACAAAAGCCGCTCCTAAGAGACAAGGGCGAACTTCAAATACGCAGTATACGTTTATCAAGTAAAACTCAGTTACATATAGTAGAAGACGTAAACAATACCATTGTCGTCACCGAATCATCTCTCAACGTAACAACAACAATAACAACACACCAAGCTAACACTCACCAAACAACAGCTTCTGACTCTCAGTGTAACAGCACCCCAGTAACAGCTAACGAGGTTCAAAGTGAACACTAACTATACCGCTAACGAAACGACGCACGATAGCGCAGTTAATTTGGCTCAAGATATTAACGAGCTAGCCACCTTGTTTGAAGGCGTGCAATTATCATCCAGTGTTGAACTTTTCCTGTTGTTAAGCGCCCTGTCATTCATCCCATTTTTCATGATTGCAGTGACAACATTCACACGCAACATTGTAGTGCTCTCATTTTTACGCCATGCGCTAGGCCTACAACAAAGCCCACCGAATATCATATTAATCACACTAGCGTTATTTTTAAGTATTTTCACTATGTCCCCTATATTTTCCAATAGCTACAACGCGGGCCTAAAACCTTACTTAGAAAAACAGGTAGATATAGGGACTGGCGTTGCCGCAAGTTGGCAACCAATCAAGCAGTTTCTTATCACTCAAACCCATGAATCCGATATAAAATTAGTATATAAGCTTGCCAAAGTCGATTTACCTAGTAATTCCGCAGCGGTAGAACCGAGCTATCTGATTCCAGCATTTATGCTCAGTGAGCTCAAAATTGCTTTCAAAATTGGATTTATTATCTTCCTACCATTCTTGATGATCGATATCGTAATCGCTGCCATTCTGATGTCACTAGGTATGATTATGGTTCCACCAATTACAATTTCTTTACCAATCAAGATTATGTTATTCGTGGTAGTGGATGGCTGGGCATTGATATCGGAGACCTTAATTCGGAGTGTGGGTACTTGACCCGGCCATGAGCAAGGAGCGGCACGATGAACAAACATATCAGCATCTCGGTGAGGCGAGTGAACTCTGGCAGGAATGGCTAAAACATAACTCTGTTGCTACACGGAACGCTATTTTTGAGTACTACTTCCCTTGGTGTCGTAACATCGCTAGCAAGCTTTTTTTGGACTTTCAACACCATATGATGGAGTGGCATGACTTTATGCACACCTCATCTTTATCACTATTGGCATCTATTGAAAAATTTACCCCGGCGCGCGGAGTTCCTTTCGAGGCTTACGCATACCCGGCCATTAAGGGCAGCGTTGTTGACGAGCTTAAAATATTTACCAAGGATCATGACAAAGCTACTAAAAATATGGAATTTGAAGAGTATAAAAAAGATCGTATTTACCTACCCGAAGACAATAGCGACCCGCTAAGCGCCATTGTCGACAGTGCTATAGGTTTAGCCTTTGGCATGTTCTTAGAGGACGGCATCTTCGACAATACCATTAACGCTGCAGGACCACAGGTTCACTATGAGAAAAACATCATACACAAAACCATCATATCTCTACTGAATCACTTAAACCGTCAGCAAGTATTTGTATTAAAGAGCCACTACTTCCAACATTTAAGCTTTATTGAAATTGCCACTATTCTTGAACTTAGTAAGGCTCGAATTTCACAAATTCATCGATCCGGAATCATGAGTTTAAAGAGCCTGTATGAAAAGCTAGACAATGGCGAACAACTTTAATGTTCACTAGAGAGCTGGCGACAACACATTTAATGCCAATTACACACGCACTCACAGCCGCTCAGAGATAGACACCTTCGCCCATAAGCGCATCGCGTTACCTGGTATATCTGAGCATGCTTTGAATATTGTTGGCTTCTACGAAGCAAGTACTCTAAGCTTTCGGCTAGCCTATTTATGGCGTAGTGAATACATCGCAGCGCGAGGCAGCTTTGTGAGCGTCACCCCTCTCGACCGCTCAACAAACTCCGATCACCAGTTTGCACGAATTGTGGATGCAACTGGGCGCTGGGACGCGCGAATCAATCTAAACATCAATAAGTGTACCAGCGTATTTGCAGAATTTGTTAATATCACAAAGGAGAATAAGACCACTTACTTAGAGTTCGAGAATAACTTCGCCGGTGCACTAGACGTAGAGTCACGTTGGCTACTGGGTACGAAATGGACATTTTAAAAATCCAATCTTCCAGTTATCGCATCCTAGACTAAACTCGGTTATAGTCCATGTTAACCTTATTACCCAGCTGTAACGGAGAGTTCCATGAGCAAGTCTATATATGATTTTGAGGTAGAAAACCAAGCAGGCGAGCAGGTGTCTCTAGAGCAGTACCGTGGCAAAGTACTCCTTATCGTAAATACCGCCAGCAAATGTGGTTTTACCCCTCAATATGACGGCTTGCAAGCACTCTACAAACAATACCAAGCCTCAGGGTTTGAAGTTCTGGGCTTTCCTTGCAATCAGTTCCGACAACAAGAACCTGCTAGCAATCAAGAAATTTCCGAATTCTGCTCACTCAATTTTGGTGTCAAATTCCCAATGTTTTCCAAAATAGACGTAAACGGTGACAACACTGCGCCACTTTATAAGAAGCTTAAGGATGACGCGCCCGGGCTTTTAGGGAGCAAAGGCATCAAATGGAACTTCACTAAATTTTTAATTAATAAAGAAGGTAAAGTACTTAGGCGATATGGCTCAGTCGTTAAGCCGGAAAAGCTAAGTCCTGATATCGAACAAGAAATGGCTTATTAGCGACCATTTTTTGGCTAGCGATCATATCTTTAAGGCACAATAACCAGGTAGGTGTTAACCATTTACGGCTAGCACCCGATCAGCACCTTGAAAAGCCTAAAGAATAACAGTCAACCCGACCATATAACCAAAACACACTGCATATTTGATTGTTATTAAAATAACCGCAGTTATATTCTTTTTCTATATAGATCGAACAATATATATATGATATCCCTCTCGGTAAACCCCCAAGATGCCAAGTCGCGTATTGCGACTGCCCCGGTAAGTGGTTTACACTTTTGGCCACTTCATCAAAACACATTCAAATCAAGAAGAGGGATATCATCCGTATGTACCTGCATGTTTTAACCGCATCTACATTCGCGCAATCAAGAAAGTATTATGCCAGCACACTTCGCGCTAGCATCTTGTTCGCCATCCTCGCGTTAGTCACTAGCGCCAGCCTAGCCGCTCCAATTTTAAATGGTATTGCAACGCACTCACACGTAGGTAAAGCACCATTTTATGCCGGTTTATATACGGAGTCTATCGACATTGACCGTGAAACTTTGTTGGAAAACAAAAAGAACGAGTCGATTAAAATGGAGTTAAAAATTCGCTCCAACACCGTTTCGAAACGTCGTTTTAAGCGCTTATGGCGAGAAAAAATCGGGATAAATTCCGATACCAGTGAGTTAGAAAAACACAGCAAAAACCTTAAAAAATTCGAAAGCTTTCTACACATTGATCTAAAAAGGAATGACGTTTTTAGCCTTACCCTAAAGAACAACCATATCGACGTCACGTTAAATGATGTTAAATTAGGTCGAATTACAGATAGACACTTCTACCCGCTATTGCTTCGTAGCTGGCTGGGTCCCGTGCCACCATCATCTAAATTTCGTGCAGCCTTACTTCAGCAGCGTAATATTGATGATGAATTATTTTCAGCTTATCACCAAATATACCCAAACGATGCTCGTAAATCAGAAGTTGCCAATGCTTTAGTGTCACTCAAGCAAGCGAAGCGGGCAAGTATTGTCGTTAAAGGTCCCTCACTTAAACAACTTCAGGAAAAAGAACGTAAAGAAAAAGCGCTTCAAGCTAAAAAAGTTCAAGCCAAGAGAGCTTACCTCTCAACATTGCGCGGCTGGACTCAACAACACCTCATTTACTCCAAATCAGCTCAGGCACATAAAAAAGAGGGCGTCGTCAATTTACAAGTCACCATCGCTAGAGATGGCCAAGTGACCAATGTAAAGATTCAGAAAAAGTCTGAGTATGGTCGTCTAAACAATTCCGCGATAAAAACAGTTGAGCAAGCTAGCCCTTACCCTGCCGTGCCTAAAGAAATAGCCAATGCTCGTTTCACGTTTACCACTCCAGTCGTATATTCCCTAAGCGCTAGTAATTAGTCCCGACATCAAAACTCACCCTGAAGATCCGCCGCTACGCTGGATGAGTTCTTATCGACATAGTCGACCAATGCCTCTAAGCTTATTGGTCGACTATAAAGGTAACCTTGAAAAATATCACACTTCTGCTGCGTTAAAAATTGTCGCTGAGCGGGCGTCTCAACCCCCTCTGCCACCACCGCCAAGCCAAAGTCATGGGCAATACTAATAATCGTTTTGACGAGAAGGGCATCCTGAGGGTCGTTCATCAAATCAAAGACAAATGATTTATCTATTTTTAACTCGTCCAGAGGTAAGCGTTTAAGGTGGTTGAGCGACGAGTAGCCAGTGCCAAAATCATCAAGTGAAAGTCGAACACCTAGATGGCGTAGCGCTTCAAAACGCTCAATCGTACGATTAAGGTTATTAATCGCCAGCCCCTCCGTCACCTCCAGCGTGAGGTCGTTACGCTCAAGTCCATAACTGTCTATTAGGGCGCGAACCTCACTGACAAAACCATCCCGATCGAACTGTTTCTGGCTCACATTCACGGCAAGTACAATTTTTTGATCACGCCCTTTATTTAAGGCAACAATATCTTCCACTGCTCGCTGCAGCACAAAGCGGCTTAACTCAAAAATGATTCCCGTCTCTTCAGCAATCGTAATAAACTCTTCTGGACTGACAAAACCGAAGCCAGGGTGGAACCATCTCGCAAGCGCCTCCACCGCCACGACATCTCCTGCGGCGTTATGTTGCGGCTGATAATATATTTTCAACAAGCCATCATTGGCCGCTTTACGTAAATCTCGCTCAAGATTAAGGCGATGCATCACTTTCTCATGCATGTCGGCAAGATAAAATGCTATTTTGTTACGCCCAGCCTCTTTTGCGCTATACATAGCAGTATCAGCATACTTAATAATATCTTCGGCACTCTCATCCTTCGATGGGAACAATGCAATACCAATACTGACGGTTATATGGAATTCATGTTTGGCAATATACAAAGGTTCCGCAAGTGTATCTTTTATCTTTGAGGCTACTTTCTCAGTATTAAAACTGCTCTGCTCATGCTCCTCCCCAATATGCCGTAATAAAATTACAAACTCATCACCACCAAAACGTGAGGCCGTATCTTCTTTCGTTAAACACCCCTGAATACGACTAGCCATTTGAATGAGTAAAGCGTCTCCAACTGAATGCCCAAGTGAGTCGTTTATATTTTTAAAGCGATCAACATCAACAAATAGCAATGCGTTAAAATAATTGTGCTTACGCGCCGTAACGATGGATTGGTTAATCCGGTCAAACAATAAACGTCGATTTGGAAGGTTCGTTAGGGAATCATATAGTGCTTGAAACTCAATCTCTTCAGCCGCTTTTTTTCTCTCGGTAATATCTCGCCAAACCACATGCAACAATTGACGATCGTCGTATGGAATAGATGTGAGCAGTACTTCAACCGGGAACACATCCCCATTTTTACGCCGATGATCCCATTCAAAACGATGACTACCGTTTTTAAATGCAATTTCGATCATGATATCGGTTTTTACTTGAGAACGCTGACCATCGGGTTGATATTCTGGTGAGAGATCCGACGGGTGGGTCTGACAAAGCTCTTGCTTGTTATCATAACCAAGCATATCTACGGCGGCTTGATTACAATCTACAAATTCGTGCCCTTCAATAATTAATAGGGAATCCGCACTTTTTTCAAATAAAGTTTTATACCGTTTACGACTTTCGTCACGCTCACGTACAATTTTCTCGAGCTCACGCCCCTTCTCCATCAAGACACTTTCGGCTCTTTTTCGCATTTGTATCTGATTGGACATCTGCTCGTAGATACGTACCAAATAACGCTTTAATAGCGCGCTAAACAGTACATAGAAAATAATCACTGCCACGCCAAGTAACGATACAGTCCCAGCAATACTCCGCAAAAAACCGTCAAACAATAAAACGCTTTTAGGATAATCCCTTACATTCGTTAGACGCCCTACGGCTTGCCCTCCCACGTCTATCAATGGTATTTGTGAAATTAGAAGATGCCGCAAGCTATCGTCGATGTAACTATCTTTATTGACTAAGGGACGATCAATTAAAACCATTAGAGGTCGACTCAATACTTCCATAGTTTGATCAATCACCACTTGGCTCTTATACGCTTCAATGTCGATATTTTGAAACTCGCCGACCATAGAAAGTTCTCGCCTCAACAAGATGTCTTTATCGACAGACAGGATCAATTCATAATCATTCGCTTTACCTAAGCGCTGCATCATAGACCCTAGTGTCTCACCAAGCTCAATATACCCTACAATTTTTCCATCAACCCACCAAGGCACAACGACACGAAATACAAATTGCCCAAACGCACCAAACTCAAGTCCCATAGAAGCTTGCCCAAAACGAACAGCCTTTTTAAGCGTTGCTCGATCAATTGCATCGTCATAATGCTCCTGCGCATGCATGCGCAGGAGTACAGATGCATCAGGGCGATGAAAGTAAAAATGACTCACTTGATGTTTTAAGGATAGGTATTGATAGATATTTTGCGCCGCAGCCGTCAGCGCTTGACGATCCTGCGCTAACCACGCCGAGGTAACGGCAGGGCTATTCTGAATGAAATAGATAAAGCCAGTTAAGCTACTGGCCTCTTCCTCCAAGACCTCTTGGAACTCCTTTTGGAGCTTGCGATCTGCGAGCTGTGCTAACTCTTGCCGTTGATATTCACGATACTCGGAAACACGCCAAAACATGAGGGCAAAAAATACGGCGAACACTCCCAGAAACGGGAGTAAAATTTTGGTTCTAATATGCTCAAACTTGGGCGTACTCATTGTAATATCCGGTTAACGGCGCTTTGACACCAAAATCAACAATGGACGACTGCAGCTCAATCTTGCAGCTCTCGCAAAGTCATAGTTAACCAGTTATTGGCTGTAGCCTCTAGTTATTTAGTAAAAGTTTTACGGTTTTCTCTACGAAACACCGCGATACCAGAACAGATACACTTAAGAACAAATAGCTAAGCCTCCAAACAGGTGTAAAAAGGGGAGTAACCAGTACTCCCCTTCACTTACCAATCAGCAGCTAGCCTCAGCGTTTAATTCCCACTTACAGTGCTGCTAGTCGGCCCGGCTGGGGCACTGCCGCCACTGGCATAATACTGACCAATCGTAAGCCCTGTTGAAGAACCAACACCGCCCAGAGGAACATCGTGATCAAGCCCAACAAAACGCCCGCTATTGTCCTGCCATAAGACAGGTTTTAGCATTGTGCCGTATTTGTCTTCATCCCAAGTCTTCCAATCGTGCTCCAGTAAGTCGCCAGTATCACCGGAATTAGGATTAATGACCCAGAAGGTATGATGGATAAAGTGAATCCCGATAAAGTCACGGAACATCCCCATCCAAGCTTCATTGGCACCGCCATCCATAAAACCACCCCACTCCCCGATAAAGAGTGGCGAGATATTCCGCTCCTGAATAAAGAACCAATTAGGCTGCCATACATCTTCAAATAACGACTGCATACTGAACGGGCGTTGAAGCTAGGACTGCGAGAATAGCTTTTCAAAAAACAAGATTCAGTCCAAGCCCATAGTGTGGAAAAATCACAAAACATACCGCTATACGTAAACGACACTTTCGTCATTCGTCGTCATCATATCAAGCTATGGAAACTTTCCAAAACCGAACAAGCAAATAGACATTAGAAATTAAACAGAAGGCCATACCAAAAGGACGTTTACCGCGATTTTTGAAGACCTTACCAGAAAACAACATTTTTTAAACGTTAAGATAAAATGTCAAACGCTTTGGTAATAGAATAAATTAAGGATAACACCGAAAGGGGGAATGCACGCACTAGTCAGCCAAAACCAACCAGCCGCGCATTCTTATTACAAGAAGGGATTTATTAAAGAATAACGACAACTCACACACTTACTTCCAAACAAGTGACCCGCTTTGCGCAACCTGTGAATTTAATGTTTTTTGATCGCCACCATCTATTTTCATAGTTTTAAGTGCTAATGTGCGATTGCGTAGTTCATCCGCATATAAGAAGCCGATTTGTTTTTCGTCCGGAGAAAAAACAGGATGCTTAAACAAATGATCGCCACTGGTGATTTGCTTACCATTACCAGAAAGGTCGCTCAGGAATACATGCATTCCACCTTCATAGACTTTTCGATGTGTTTGCTCGTTATAATAATATTTATAGTCAACCAAGGCCGAGTACAACAGCTGCTCACCATCATCAGACCAATCAATTGGCGCCTGCACTTGAACCTTGTTACCTGAAATATTCACGGTCTTTTTTGTTTTTAAATTATAAAGGTGAAGTTGACGGCTCACATTTTTTTTGTATGGGTGAAGAATATACGCAATATTATCCTCCTTAGGCGACCAAGAAGCACTCGTAACCAAGCCAAAGAAGTCGGACTTGCCGTTTTTTTCAGCGGGCTTTTTCATAGGAACTGAAATAATCTCTTTGCTAGCACCCGTACTCAAAGTCACGACATCAATTGTCGACTGTTCGCCGTTAGTCTTTGCGAGCACAATACGCTCAGCACTTGGCGACCAAGAAAAGTCATAAATCTCGACCCCCGAGCTTAACGCTTTCACCTTCTTACTTTTTAAATCCATCACCTTTAGAGTCTGCCCTTCGGCACCACCACTGATAAAAGCAAGCTGAGAACCGTCAGGTGAGAATTTTGGCGTCCGCTCCTGATCAGTAGAAGTCGTTAGCGCTATACTTTTACCGTCGGCAGGATTCAACAGGTAGATATTGAAATTTTCTGACTTACGCTGCATATTAACTGCAGTGCTTTTTTCTTGGTTCGATGCATAAGCCACCAAACCCTTAGAGGAAACATTGTGCTCTAGGTCTCGCCAACGAATATTATCAGTCAGTTTATTTAGCTTCCCATCATCATTAACGCTGTAGATATTAGTAACAGGACCTGCAACCTTAGCAGAGAAGTAAAGATCCGCATGGGCATCTGATAGCAAAAAGGGCGACGCCAAGAGCGACGCATAAAATACTGTTTTCACAGTTTGGGTTAGGGAAGATTTTGGACGCTTCATTTTTAGTAGTTTTTTTATCTTAGTATTGTTATTCATCGTTAACTCCAGCCCACGCTCGCCGTTTATTAAAAGATCTTATTAGACGACTCGTGCACACTAACTTTATTAGTTTTATCTATTTATTGACGTATCTAGCTTATTGCTTTTATCTAGCTTATTTTCTAGGTTTTATCTCAGCTCTTTGCCGCAAACACGCGTTTCTACGACCTTCAGATGATAGCAGAGTTTCCATTTTTTTTTTAGCCTTTTGAGATTACGCGAACTCTCGCTTATACTAGGCGCCGCTAACGACATTCAGTGACTTCCACAACAGGTACATGCAGTGACTATAAGCTTAAACAAAAACCCACTCAAACCACACCATACTCAAATTGACTCACGCTCTCTATTTCTCGGTATAGTCTATACCTTACTCGCGTTCGCCTATATTTACCGCGCACTCTATATTATCGAATACCAGCCGATGCGCCACATATGGAGCGACCCGCAACGTCACTGGGAGCAAGGCGTCGACGTCATGCGGGATGACCCGATGACGCTTACGGATCCTGTCGTATACCAACTATATATCAGCACACTCGCCAAGCTAACGTACGGCAATCACACACTGGTCGCGTTCTACACCATATTACTAGCATTCTTAATGCCTTGGCTATGGTACCGCTTTTTCCGTGAGCTTCAGCCCTCCAGAGATATTGCGCTCGCAGGTTGGGCAGCGATAGCTTGGCTRCCCTCATGGCTCAGCATATACGCTTATTTCATGCAAGAGACACTCATGCTGCCGCTTCTGGGAGCCGCCTTCTGGGCAACGTGGCGTAGCCAACGAAAAGGCACCTTRAACGCTTTTTTAATTATGGTGTTTATCTGGTGTATCGCCGGGTTAACACGAGGTATCGCCATCCCCTTAGCCGCAGTCGCTGCTRGCTGGCTATGGTTCACCCAGCCTCAAAAAATCAGTAAAGCCGTTTACTCTTTAGTAATATTCGCGCTTGTACTTGGACCTTTGGCCTATCGCAGTATGGATAAAATGCACATTGTTGCCCCTAACGGTATTGGCAAATTAAACGTGCTGTATGCACAATCAGGCAAGAAGGAAATTCAAATCAACTATCACCGACAAGGTGCCCGCTGGGTCTACGGCTACGGCTCACCCTCAACGGGCACTAAACCACTAGAGCCTTTTAGCGATTGGCAAACCGCGCGCGAAGGTAAGGTAATTGTGCGCATAGATGTCGATAAAGGCTCTGAAGACTGGGAAAAAGAGGCCGCCAAACACAGTTTAAGCTGGCAAAAATATTGGTGGTTAACCGGAGAGAGTTTAATATTCCTATTCTTCGACCCTTCCTGGCCCGACTCCAACAAAGATTACACCTTAGGCTTGATCAATCACCATACACGATGGCTGTGGGCACCATTAGGCTTGTTATGTATCGGCCTAACCATACTTATGTGGCGTCGTGGCTACTTGCCTGGATCAAAGGTCTGGTTATTACCGGCTTTGATTGTCGCTTGGTTTATTGTGCAGGGGTTTATTCCAATTGCTGTAAGTGAAGGGCGCTATCGCAAGCCTTTTGAGGGGCTCGCCATAGCACAACTGGTATTATTGGCGGGATATTGGCGCAGCCGGAGAGAGCTTCAGCGGCAGACTCAAGAACCCAGCGAGGATCTACCCTCTGAGGTACCTGATGCAAAAGATGAGATTTCAAACAAGACTGGCGCAAAGAAAGCGTAACATTGGCAATAAATAAGGGCACAAAAAAGCGGCTAAATAAGCCGCTTAAAATATTCCTCCTAAAAACCCAGACCTAGAACAACCTTGACTAAAACAAGCGAGGAATAAACCGATAGCGCACTTGCTCACAATAGTCACGATACTCTGCGAATTGACGCAAGTGACGCTCTTCCGTAATGGCGCGCACGTAATAAACCACTGAAATCAACGCAAGACCAATACACATCTTTACTGCGGCTCCTATTCCGGAATTCTGCCACGCAACATACATAACAGGTAAACCAACACACCACCATGCGATATTTTTAGCCGCGTAGCCCGGGTGGCGTACGAAAGCGAAAACACCACTCCGAATCACACCACGATACCCTAAATTAGAAAAGCGCAAACCAAAGCTCGCAACGCTAAGCGTGTTTAATACATGCATAAGAACAAACACCACAACAATAACACTCAACAAGGTTTGATCCGCAAGCTTAAGGAATGCCATATCGCCCGGGGCATAAAAGTACCAGCTAAAAGCGAGTTTATAGGGTGCAAAGCTTAACAAGCATACCAGCCAGCCCGGAATGGTTGCATCCGACGACAAGAAGCCATTACCCAACCAACGCATGCTCAGTAAATAAGCACACCAAGCTAACGCAAAATCGATACTGAATAACAGTGCGACCGCCAAGCGTGCAGCATCCCGATTCAACTGACCATGGTCGTATACGTTGTCGGCTAACAAAGAAGGTAAGCCTTCTGTGAAATAGCCCATAAAACCGACTAAGCCATTAAAATTCTGCGCAAAAAATACTAACATTAAGGGCAGAAACACCATCTTAATCAACAATACACGAAAACGATGCTGTAATTCTTTAGCATCCTCCGGCGCTTGATCGGAAGAGAAAAAACGACCCTTCAACCACCCCAGCATTAAACGATGTAAAAACGTCGGTGACTTACCCGTAACATAATGAGCGAACAAAAGATAAGGCAAGCCCGCATATAAATATGTCATCCAAGCGAGATCTAAAAACCGAAACCATATTTGATAAAACGCCGCGCCACGCTTAAATCCGTATTCTCCGGCCGTATGGAAAAAGAACATCACTACAGCCAGTAGTATCAACAGCTCAACATAATGCACAAAAGCATCAAAGAAGACGTCCGAAAACGTGCGTGATGTCGCCTGCTTTGAGAACTGAAAAACACGATTCCCCTGTAGGTAAAGGCGAACACATTCCGCGATCAACATCGCCACTGCCACCAAAGCCAAGGCGACCAACATACTGTCGTTACGTTCGGTCGTCAACACCTTACCCGCGAACGATATACCATGATTTAACGCTTCAATCTTAAAAAAAACAAAAGCTACAAGCACCACCGAAATTGCGCCAACCAAGCCTGTGATCCATGCCCCATCAGCCGCTTTGCTAAGCATATCAACATCGGCTTGGTGTCCTGAGTCAGTAGCATTTGCTGCCCCCAGCTCACCCTGCTCCGTCGCGGTTTTATCCAAAGTGTTATTTTGACGATTTTTCTTTTGTCGTTTATTCATTAGAACACCCCCGGAATAAAGCGATATTTCACTTGCTCGCGATACGTCACATAATCAGGATCCGAGCTTAAATGACGCTCCTCCGTCATTGCGCGCATGTAATAAATCCAAGTCATCAAACACAGACCGAAGGTTTGCAGCAAAGCAATCTCGGCGTTCTCAAAGGCGTTATATACAATCACCGGAAACATCACACACCACCAAGCAAAGTTTTTAGACGCGTAGGCCGGGTGTCGCACGTAGGCAAAGGGTCCCTTACGAATAATGCCTCGGTTCGTCAGATTTGAAAAACGCACGCCAAACCACATCGTGGCGCTCATATAGAGGAGATAACTCAACACCATTAAGGTAGAGAAAATAGTCGTCAACCATTGATTCGAGAAGTTCAGCACCTCACGCTCAGAAGGGGCACCGTAATATAGCCCGAGATAAAACTGGAATGGAGGATAACAAAAGATGCAGACCAACCACCCCAAGCTTGTCGGCTCTGCCGATTGGGTATGATTGCCGACCCAGCGTGAAGATATAACATAACCACACCAAGCTAAAGCCACATCAATAGAGAAAATAAAACCGATTGATATGTTAAACAAATCACTATTGAAACGTTGATGGGTATAGTTACGCGCCGCGTCGGAAAAAATTAAATCATACAAATAACCGAGATTATTAACTAAGTGAGGGAACTGATCACAGAAAAACACAGTCATTAGCGGGGCAAAAAATACCTTCACTATAATGCTTAATAAGCCCTTTTTATGATTTTCCGTCCACTGAGGTATAGCATGCCGTTGCTGGTCGAAGGCTTTTAAAACACGGCGGCCGCTGTACAGCGCACACTCCAATACAAAGAGAATCAGCTTCGAAGGGTCTTTACGGTCTGCCACCGGGTCATGTTTATACGCTAATGTTAGCCAAGTATAAGGCAGGCCAACCCAGCAATAAAAAGTAAACAGGTAATCTAGCACTCTAAACCAGGGCAGATAATAACGCTTACCCTCTTGGAAACCGTAGACTACTGCCCAGTGGTACAACAATACAATGAGATAAAACATGCACAGGTTAAGTGCGAAGCGCCAAAAACCAGCCAATAACAGTTGGCCATATTCTCGCTGCTCTAAAAGTGGGCTGGGCTGTAGGAAATTACGACCGTGGCGTCGCCATAGGCGTACAAATTCGACCAAAATCATAACGCCACTGATAATCAAGACTGCGGCCAACAAGGTATCCGTACGATCCCCGGTAACACGTACACCTGCGATGCTTAGGCCGCGCGACATAATATCGGCGCTTTTGTACCACCCCGCACAGATAATTAACGCCGCAGCCCCTATCACACCGGAGACCCAGGCGTAGTCGGTATCCCAGCTGGCATCTGCGCCGTGGGTATCGGCTGTATTATCAAGAGGGCGTGTCGTGTTGGTATTGTCTAATATATTATTTTTTTTACTATTATTATATTTGCTCATAGGCTCACCGTTTCTTCTCGTCTAAATAGACGTAAAGAAGTTATTGACGCGAAAGTCCGCGTAACAACATTAAGCGACCTATAGTAACTGAAACACCTCTAAGGTGACAAAGGGAATCTTACCTTAGCTCCCAAACCTCCCCCCGGCTTGAGGGGCAAGTCTCAGCTTGGAAATAATTGTTTAGGGCAAACCTCTATATTTTGATCTCCAATGGAGAGCCAAGCCTGCCCCTCATCGATCGTACATTGCACTTCCATTTTTCGCGATACCAGCTCTTTCAGCGCCAAAGAGCTTGGCTCATCAATGATATACACGGCTAATTTACCGAAGCGTTGGAGTTTTTCTTGATTCGCCAACCACCACTGCTCAGCAACGTTGCCACCAAAGAGATAAACAGTCACCCGTTTTGCCCGTGCGCAGGCTTTACGAATTTTATCCTCACTTGGCCGACCGACCTCAATCCAATGCTCAATCTCATCAGACAGGCTTTTTTCCCATAAATCCGGCTCATCATTGGTACTTAAGCCTTTAGTGAAACTCAACTGCTCACAAGCATTCAGAGCAAACGCGGTGACGCGCATCATCATCCGCTCGTCGTTCTCGCTCGGGTGCCTTGCAATAGTAAGGGCGTGGCTTTGGTAGTAATGACGAGTAATATCACTCACATTGAGATTGAGCTTAAATATGGTTGCTTTAAGAGCCATTGATTCACCTAAATGATCTAGTCTAAAGTAAAACGCATTGAGACGTGGACGGATTCTACTAACTTTAGACGCTCTAATTCGCTAAAAGCACTAACCCACGGCATCACCCTGCTCGGAAAATGTTCAACCCACACACCTCAAGCGAAACAAAAAAACCTCTCGCCTTACCGCCGTCACCAATATAGCGACGCACCCGATACCCTAACTCACCTCGCCCTATTTTACGCGTGCAAGCACGTAACATATGAATACGCGATAAAATAAGAAATTTTATCGCAATAAAAAATACGCCGACAATACTTTGGTATCAGCTTCATACCATCCCAGTGAAACCTGTCGTGCAATACCACACAAAACGACCAACCTTAAAAATTTTAGCCTTACAACAAAAATGAATGCGAGTCGTACCTTAATGAGCAATTGCTATTCAATATCATATCAAAGGTAGAGCTTTCGATAACCCTCATACGACAAAGGGCTAAATTGAACTAAAACACAACAATTATAACCGAGTGCAAAAAATTGCCTTTATCTGATTGAGGCATTAAAAAATATTTAGTAATAAAAGAAAAAATTAACACTTAACTTGTAAAGCCACCCAGCCAAACTAAAATAAAACCGAATACAGGCTTCGTCATAGATACTGGCACATAAATACACAATAACAATCAAATCTGTGCCGATAACACCCAATAACAGAATAAAGGCTCAGAATATTATGTCCGAACAAATTAAAGTTGGCCCAAGCGGCGATGCCGGTGGCTCTGAATTTCAGATCGATAACGCTGCCAAAAATGCAAGAATTACACAGGTGACTATCCGTAGTGGCGACTATATAGACGGCATTACACTCGCATGGAGCGATGGCAACAGCGAAGAAATCGGAGGCCATGGCGGTGAGGTGAATAGCGTCGAACTTGAAAAAGATGAATATTTGGTTGGCATTGATGGCAAAGCCGGTCGCTATGTAGATCAAATTACGCTCTACACCAACCATCGCACCCTCGGCCCATATGGGGGCAAGGGTGGTGACCTAGACTTCAGCTATAAAGTCAGCGGAAATGATGACGGCGTTGAGGTGACGGGCTTGTGGGGTCGAAGCGGGGATTACGTCGATGCTATTGGCTGTATTTTTTCACACGCCCACTCTCGCAAAAAAGACACCGGTAATAAAAAAAACACGGATAACAAAAAAGAGAAGACGACTAAGGCTAGAAAGACAAGAAGCTCGGCTCGATCTAAAGCCGCATAAAGAACAAACATGCAAAAACAGCCTGAGTCAGGAATTGGGTACAAACCCAAAAATGACCCAGGCTAGCGACAAACTGACTCCCCCCACCCACACTCTAAATACAAGAAAACATCCTCTTCCACGCACCGCAAGCGAATCGACTATGCTTAGTAAATACGGGCTTAGTGGGTAGGGACTTAGCAGAAATAAGCTTATAGCTACGAGCTAATCGCCATGGATCTATCGGCAAAAACAGCGTTCAATCAAATAAAAAGGTGCTAGAGAAATACAATGGCAGCTACCATCCTCAGGTTTGTTATCTTTGCGACGCTACTTCGCTGCAGCCTCCCACTATATGCCGGAGAGCCTCCGCCACCAGTCAGCGCCGAGACGCTCACGATAAAGCACCTCTCCGCAACAAAAAACAAATCCAAGCGACTACTCCGCTATGAATCAGATCTCCTAGAGACTATGCGAGAATACGCCCCAAAAGGCCAAGGAATTGAGCTTGAGATTGAACGTTATCACACAACAATGAGTCGCAGTCGCCAAGCCATCGAGATCGAGATCGGCAACCGTATCAATATCTGCATAAATTCTGGATCTGCCAGTGAGTTCCACAAAAGTAATTTTATTGCTATCCCGATACTCAAAGGGTTGCTGGGGTTTCGGCAGTTAGTCGTACATGCCGACAACCCACTTTCGCTCAACAAAATCACCAACATCAATGAACTGCGCAAATTCAGAGTCGGCCAACCAAACCAATGGCTTGACAGCAAAATTTATCAAGCAAATGACATTAACGTCGTCTCCGGCTTTGCTCTGCATGCCGCGTTTAACATGCTAGCGCGCAGCCGTTTTGACGGCTTTCCGTTAGGACTTATTGAAGCAGAGAAAATGCTTGCCGAGCAAAATAACGCCAAATTACTGCGTGACGACGACCTACTACTGTATTACCCATGGCCTTTTTTCATCTGGGTTAGTAGCAAACAACCCAAGCTCACCACGTTTATTACCAACACGCTGGATCAAATGACAAAGGACAATCGGCTCGACGAACTTATCCAAAAACACTTTGAATCGGAAGTTGCGGTTATCAATAGTGACAATACTCGGATAATATGGCTCAATAACCCTTATTTACCCTCAAGCATTCCTACGGATCGCAGCGAGCTATGGTATATCATTCCAGAGCCGCAAGATAAGCCCCAGGAGAGTGCCCCCAAAACAAATCCATAGCTCATCCAAAGCTACCCAGCAAGAGGTTCACTCATGTCGAGCATCGGCACCCTAGCCACTAACGTCATTCACTGGGGAGCACTTAGCCTACTATTTGCCTTAGGCACACTCATACTTTACATCGCCGCACTCTTTGTTATCGACAAATATCAAACCACCCATACAATCCGACGCAACTACCCCGTGGTAGGGCGCTTTCGTTATTTCTTTGAACACCTCGGCGAATTTTTCCGACAGTACTTTTTTGCTATGGATCGAGAAGAGCTCCCGTTTAACCGCGCCGAGCGCTCATGGGCTTATCGTGCCGCCAAAAAAGTCGATACCACATTAGCTTTCGGCTCAACACGGCCACTTAATACAGCCGGAGATATATTCTTCATCAACTGCGCGTTTCCGACCTTAGAAGAAGACGCAAACCCTCCTAGCGCAGTCGTAATCGGTCAAGGCGTCGCGCGTAAGCCATTTTCAACGAACGCGTTAGTTAATATTTCCGGCATGAGCTACGGTGCCATTTCCAAACCCGCCGTACAAGCACTATCACACGGCGCCAAAGAAGCCGGAATATGGATGAACACCGGCGAAGGCGGACTCTCCCCTTATCACCTTGAGGGTGGTTGCGATATTGTTTATCAAATCGGCACAGCCAAATACGGCGTTCGCGACAAGCACGGCGCACTGTGCGACGAACGCTTACGCAAAATGGCCGCCCACGAACAAGTACGCATGTTTGAAATTAAAATAAGCCAAGGCGCCAAACCGGGCAAAGGCGGTATTTTACCCGGCGTCAAAGTCAGTGCGGAAATTGCCGAAATTCGCGGCATCCCTGAGGGGCAAGATTCAATCAGCCCAAACGGACACCATGACATTCGTAATGTCGCAGACCTTCTCGACATCATCGGGCACGTGCGAGAGGTCACAGGTAAACCCACAGGCTTTAAAATAGTTGTCGGTAGCCTCGATTTTTTCGAGCAGCTATGCGAACTAATCCACCAGCGTGGGGCCAACAGTGCACCAGATTTTATCACGCTTGACAGTGCCGATGGCGGCACAGGCGCCGCCCCTCAGCCCTTACTTGACTACGTCGGCATGCCTATCAAAGAAAGCCTTCCACTAGTAGTCAACATCCTCCATCGCTACGCCCTGCGTGATCGCATCAAAATCATCGCCTCCGGCAAACTCATTACACCGGGCAAAGTCGCATGGGCACTTTGTGCAGGTGCTGACTTTGTGACGTCCGCGCGCGGATTCATGTTTGCGCTTGGCTGTATTCAAGCCCTGCAATGCAATAAAAACACCTGCCCCACAGGCATCACCACACACGACAAAGGCCTACAACGCGGTCTCGTAGTCCACAAAAAGGCTGAACGCGTTGCCAATTACGCACTCAAAATCCAGTACGGTGTCGGCTTAATCGCCCACTCCTGCGGCGTAGCTGAACCGCGAAAACTCAACCGTGATCACGTCCGGGTGGTGATGACCGAGAACCACAGCGCTATGTTTTCCGATATATTTCCGGCTTCAGAAGTAAAACCCGAATATATAGTTGCCAAGCAACAAGACTGACCCATACTTAAAAAGATGCTACCGTGTCACAAAGGGATAAACATTTTGAGTGAGAAGATATCATGAAGCTTGTATATACCAACCCCAATCACGTACTAGTTGAGAATGCCAAAAATCTGGTTGAAGCCATTGGCATCAGCACTCGGATCAAAAACGAATACCTAAGTGCCGGCATAGGCGAGCTTTCCGGTATTGATACATGGCCAGAGCTATGGGTGCTCAATGATGACGATTGCGATAAGGCCAAACAACAAGTGAAGCCCCTAATGACCGTTGACCCTGGGCCAGAATGGTTTTGCGATGAATGCGAGGAATCCAACGCCGCCGCCTTCCACAGCTGCTGGAGCTGCCAAACCGACAAACCTAAGTAGGCTTAAGCGCAGCACCTAAAACGGATCAGCAAGGACAAACAAAACAAACTAACCTTCCGTATACACCCTCTGCCACTGTCGATATATTTAATACATTAAGAGTAATGCTTTTGACGCCATAACATTACCCCATTATCGCTTTGCACCCCAAGCAGCGCCTACCATTTCAGACCTCAACGACATGTTGCACCAATTAAGACCGCCGCAATACAAGCGCACCATTATGTAACTTAATATAGCGCTAGAGCCCTGTCAGCATTCTTTACACCCAAGCATCGCTACGCCAACACTCAAACATCAAAGAAGCTAAACATCACACGATAAACTTTAATTGGTTGATTCTGACGCCAAAACAATCTCTAAAAACGCAGCCCGTGCAATACAAACCACAGGACCCGACACATGGCACAAGTATTGCTAACTTCTTTGGTGATATGTATCAAAGGATACGTGCGCGCTTACACCTTACACCCGGTGCTCGTTCAGTCCCCACTTGCAACACACCGAACGGTTAAAGCTTGCAAATAATTTAAGCTGTTAAGCATTTCCAGCTAAATTAAAAAATCTTGCAGCAAAAAGACGATTTCCATCGCTTTCGTAGCGGGCTCTTTCTAAGAAAGGGTCTTGCTACGCATTTTTTAGGTATCGCCCTTATGGGCACTTCCAAATATTAGCGACGGCTTTATCCGTCCCCAACAAACCCACAACCTCACACCCAAGCCCAATAACAAAAAACACAAGAACGGGCAAAATTCCACCATAATTAGCAATCCGAATCATCGCAATCAGCGAACCAAAAGACAAAAGTAAAAACAACAAGCCCACCGCTATCAGTATCTTTCTATGTGATGCGCGATACGCGTAAATCGCCTCACCAGATTCAAACATACTCAGGACTGGGGAAAAAACCTTTCTCATAAGTACTTTCATAAACATTTATCAACTTTCATACACAATAAAGAGTTCCGCTTTCGCTTTAGAGCCGCCAACGAGCTTTAGCCTTATATCTTACCAAACCCTGAACCAAATAACTTAGTAAGCGCTCGCTCCTTAGCCTCAACCCAATAGATACCGACACTAACAAACCAAGGAGCTCTTCTAACTGACAGCACCAACCGCTGTATAGACCTTTTTAAGCGCCAAAGAGCCTAAACGTCAAGAGTAACATCAACAACCAGCAACACAACACCTTAACCCAACCTCGTTAACGCCACATGTCAATAGCAAACCACATCAAGTGGTTAAAGCATATATATAAAATCAAACGCCTAACCAAAAATAAAAACTAAAATATAAAACCATCAGTGTGAGAATCGCCCTACTTTGATCCCGCCAAAATCCTTATGGGAAATTGGGGACTTACTGATACTAAAGCATTAAAACGGCACTTAATAAGCCATTCCCCCCGCACTCATTATTTATAACAATAAATAAACTTATTATTTATAATAAAAAATTTCAAAGTATTGAAATACGTCAACTTAATGATACCTATAGACTCTTGTAAAGCCCGTTTCACACTTCTATACTCAACAGAATAAAATTAGATCACAAAAAAAATAAACATAAACAGGGAGGCTCCGACAGCCAAGATAAGGAAAACCCTATAGATAATTCGAAAAAAACATGGGGATTTTAATTTCAAAGGCGATCAGAAAAAACTGTTTGATCTAAATTCACATAAAAACATAATGACTTTAAAACAGAAAAACTCACATAAACCAACCGACCCGCGAGGTAATCAGCATGTAACCACTCCCCCAACGCCTGCCAATAATAATAAATATACAAAGCGTAAAGACATAAGATAGAGACAGTGAATAAAAATCAGTTCATATAAAACTGCATAAAAACACTACTTAGAAGCGGTGATTAGAGATATTTACTAGTGACACTTATTAGAAACATTGCATCGATAAAAATATAAAAATGGCAGAGTAATTAACGCATTAAAACTGTATAACCGCTATTTACTAGCTGCTTATATCTCAGATTTAACGCGCCAAACTAATAACAGACAAAAAACACAAGTCATCATCAACTCTCTTAAACACAACGCCTAAGGGTGGCTTTATATGAAGATGAAAAAAATTATTAAATGTGCGACAGGATTGATAGCTCTTGCTGCTCTCAGCCCCTTCGCCAGCGCAGCTACATGCGAATATATAGTTGCAAGTCAGTGGAATGGTGGTTTTTCCGCCAATATCCGCATCACCAATACCGATACCACTCCGATTAACGGCTGGCAAGTCAGCTGGGGATACACCGATGGGTCAACTCGCACCAGCGGTTGGAATGCAAATGTTTCCGGTAGCAATCCTTATACTGCAACAGGGTTAAGCTGGAACAGTACAATCAACCCAGGTCAATTCATTGATTTTGGCGTACAAGGCAGCAAAGGCAGCGCACCAGCACAAGTCCCCCAGGTCACTGGTGACGTATGCGGACCAATAAGCAGTAGCTCCAGCAGTTCTAGTTCGTCTAGCTCCAGCAGTTCAAGCTCATCTAGCTCCAGCAGTTCAAGCTCATCTAGCTCCAGCAGTTCAAGCTCATCTAGCTCCAGCAGTTCAAGCTCGTCTAGCTCTAGCAGTTCAAGCTCATCTAGCTCTAGCAGTTCAAGCTCGTCTAGCTCTAGCAGTTCTAGTTCATCTAGCTCTAGCAGTTCAAGCTCATCTAGCTCTAGCAGTTCAAGCTCATCTAGCTCTAGCAGTTCTAGTTC
>NVXL01000067.1 GCA_002746115.1 Alteromonadaceae bacterium | reverse complement strand
AACGTGATAACTTTTTCGCCTTGTATTGGAATCTATTAACGCAGTAATAAATTGTTCTCCAATATCTATAACCAAACCCATAATCAGGCCTATACCTATTTTCAAGGATAATCTCATGAGTACCAAACCTAATTCGACACCGGAAGGCCTCGCCCCTGAGGGAGAAGAAGCGACACAGATCGACGATATCGCGAATCTTACCGCCGAGTTGCTTAACGAGCGTTACGCCTCAAAAAACAAACCGACCCTGCGCGGTGTCCACCCAAAATCCCACGGTTGCGTCAGAGCTTACTTTAAAATTAATGAGGGCATCCCGGCCAACTTGCAGGTTGGCTTGTTCTCAACACCAGGAAAGGAGCATCAAGCGCTCATCCGCTTTTCCAATGCCACCGCACGAATTGATCACGATCTTAAAGATGGCCAGAATGGCAGCCGTGGTATGGCACTCAAGGTATTGGACGTTGAGCAAGGCGGCACCTTTTTACAGGACGACCATGGCGCCCGAAATCAGGACTTTCTGATGATTAACACTCCGGCCTTTGCTTTTACTAATGTGCCAGACTATTTACGCCTAACGCAAGTACAGCGCGAGAACGATGACGAAGTTGGAAATTTCTTCGCGCCCCTCAACCCGGCAGTACCAGGATTTACGCCCGAAGAGCGCGCCAGAACCAAGCAATCTCTCGATATTGTCACTGAAATAGGCTCGTTGCCCGTAGCCAACCCTTTGGGTGTACAGTACTTTGGCGCTGCGCCCTTTCTTTTTGGCGACGCCTGTGTGATGCGTTTCTCCGTGAGACCAAGAGGGGGCGCAGAGCCACAAACGCTGCCTGACAATCCCTCTGAGGATTATCTCAAAGAAGCGCTTATCGAACGAATGAAAGACTCAGCAGACCTAGTCTTTGATTTTATGGTACAGGTGCGAGCGCGAGACGAGAATAGCCTTGAACTTGAAGATGCTACCGCGCGCTGGGATGAAGCGGAATTTCCCTTCGTCACCATAGCGGCCATCGGCATCCCGTCTCCACAACTGGATATCACCACGCCAAAACATGAAGCCGCGTGTGAAAAGCTGGTCTACACGCCTTGGCACTCACTGGCGGCGCACGAGCCTTTAGGCGGAATCAACCGTTTACGTAAACGGGTTTATTCCACCTCGGCTAATGCAAGGCTCAACGACAACGCCTTTATCGTATCATTATCAAAATCAGGTGATCGTGGAGGCTGGTTAGGCATGGATTCCGACGGTTGGGTTACCTTGGTCAGTGATGAATCTGAGGCTCTCACGCTGGAGCTCTACCCCTATGACAATGTCGATTACTATCGTATTAAAGGTACTGGCCAGTACCTGTCGGTGAGCGATAATGATTATGTGGGTTTTTATAATTGGTTTGGCGCAACAGGCTGGACGCGGCAAGGGCGGTATTTGGTATCCGATTATAACGGCCACCCACTGTCGTTTAACCCGGATGAAGCACCGGCCATATTTGCTTGGGGTGGCTTTTATATATTAGATGTGACGTTTGATTAAAAATCTGTTTGTTTAGAACACGGCGGAGCCTTTGCAGCGGCTCCGCGTTACCGCGTAGTCCATAGAGCCTCTGTTAGCGAATTTAAAATTTGATATGGATCATAAGTAATTGCTATTTTACCAGCAGTTGTGAGATTAAGTGCTCACCTGGCTTTGAAAAGTGACTTTGGAACGTGACCTTGAAAATAGAGCTAAACTAATAATCAATCGATATTGAAAAACCTAAGATAACTTTTTGATTGGCATATATGAAATAAGGTAATTTAAGAGCGCAATCCCCGTAAAGTAGCAAAAATATACTCTATACTCATAACTAGAGTATTTGACTATATTTAAACTTAACTACATGGCTATTAGATATATGCGTAAATTGCGTGTAGGAATACGAATGCTGATAATGTCGACCCTGCCGATTGTGATTGTTGTTGGGTTGATTATTGTATCAGTTATTCAGTTTTCAACTATTAATAATAGTATTACGCGAATCTACGACGATAATATTGAACCTATGCTGTGGTTGAAAAATATTAATGATTCTTATAATAAAATTACTGGGGCTGTCAACAAAGCAGATAATGGCCTTGTCCTTCCCAGTGAAGCTTACGCTGAAATACGTGCAGCGCAAGCATTAATCGAAGATAGTTGGAGTAAATACTCCGCCAATGCGGTTAGTTTTCAAGAAGGTGATTTAGCCAAGGAGATCAAAGTACTGTTTAGGAACGCGGACGAAGGTGTTGTAGAGGTGGCTGAAGTACTGAAGAATATGGGGAACGAGCTCACTTGGGATGAGGATGGTGAAACACCTATTGCCGATTACAATGGCGACCTCTACGACTTGGTAGATCCTATCAGCCAAAAAATTTCCGAACTCACTCAAATTCAAATTTCTGCCGCTGAAGATGAACGGAAAAAATCAGAGTCCATTTTTATTAACACTCGTAATAGCTACTTAATTATTGCGATTGTGACCGTTACATTATTATCGATTGCCGGAATAATGGTCAGTCGATCCATTGTGTCCCCTCTTAATAAACTTAGGTCGTCCATTGAAAAAGCAGAATCTGAACGAAGTCTAAGCGTGGAATTAGATACAAGCTATGATGATGAGATAGGGCAAGTAGCTCAAGCATACAAAGGGATGATGAATCGCTTTTCTCCCATACTTAAAAATGTTCGAGCGGCCGCACAAAACCTTCAAGCAAACTCGTTGTTATTAGCGAGAAATACCGACGTTGCTAAGGTAAATGTTGCCGAGCAGCTGTTAGATGCCGATATGGTAGCCGCTGCTACAACACAAATGACGTATAGCGTAGAAGAGGTCAGTCAAGGCGCACAACAAGCTGCCGAAGCGGCAAATAAAGCCAAGGCTGCAAGTGACAAGGGTGTCATGATTTTGCATAATACCACTGAAGCTATTAACCGTTTATCTCGAAGCCTTAGAGGCGTGAGTGAAGATATTAATAAAGTCGCCGAAGAGAGTAAATCTATTGGTTCTATATTGGATGTGATACGGGGGATTGCTGATCAAACCAACTTACTCGCTCTAAATGCGGCCATTGAAGCAGCAAGAGCTGGCGAGCAAGGGCGAGGTTTTGCCGTTGTAGCCGATGAGGTACGATCGTTAGCACGGAGAACACAGGAGTCCACAGAAGAAATACAACAGATGATTTCCAATTTACAAGCAGGCACAAAAAACGCTGTCGATAATATGGATAGTGGGATTAAAGATATGGAAAACACCTTAACTGAAGCAGATAAAACCAAGGTGTCACTTGCTGAAATTACCGACGCAGTGTCATTGATTAACGATATGAACCAGCAAATTGCCTCAGCTACGGATGAGCAAAAGTCGACTTCTAGAGAAATTTCAATCAAAGTTGAAAAAATTGCTCAAGCATGTAGAAAGTCCAACGAATCAGCCGAGCAAGCTGATGCTGCAGGGAAAACCCTAAAGGACGTTGCTACTGAATTAAAAGAAATCATCTCAGAATTTAAGATGGAAGCTTAATTAAGTAACTTAAATGTCGGAAAAGCATAAATTGAATTAACAATCTAAACAATCTAAACAATCTAAACAATCTAAACAATCTAAACAATTCAAGCAATCCAAACAATATTAACAATCTAAATAAATTGTAAATATATATTTGTAGTTGAAGCAAAGCTAAAGTCTCGCCTCTTTTATGCTGCCAGTTAGGTGTGTGTTGTTTTTATATTAACGCCTAGAATAAATTCTATCATTTAACGCTTAATGGTTTAAGTACATATGACCATTTTTATTGCATTTTAGTCTATAAAGAGCTGTTTTTTTATCTCCAAGGAAAGGTAAAGGGTGGTCAGTTATCTATACTCATAAAGAATGTAAGTGATGCCTCGTATCAGCGGATGATACATTCAGTCGTGCAAGAAGCTCATCCATCCACTTATTTACAGTTGTACACATTAATTTAACAAATGTATTGAAGTGAGATATTGGTTATGCGGTTTTATAAAAAAAAATTCATTTTGTTTTTTTTATGCCTAAGCGCGGCGAAATCTTATGCAGCGCAGCCCACCAGTGTGAAAATGATAGAAGACATCATTATGGCCGACGACAGCATCTATACGTATTACGTAGTCAAATGCAGTAATGGGGCAAAGGTTGATGTAAGTTCTTGGGGTGGAAACAAGCTGTGGTGTTTAGGTAAAGGTATAAAGAATGAGTGTAAAAAGAAACAAATCAAGATTGCTAAAAAAGCCTGTAAAAATGCGTAGTTTTAACACGGCAAAAAAACGGTTTTGATGTTGTACGATTTTTTAAATACATGAAAACACTCAATAAGATAGTGGAATAGCGGAATCATAGAACCATGAAAAAAAACCTACTGATTTATCTTGTGCTGCTTTGTGTTAGTGCCATAGCCACGGCACAACAAACTACCGAAACGGGAGATGAAAATGAAGAAGCTCTTCTTCCTCCAAAAAAAGAAGTCTCTAGTAGCCCGCGTGCCGTCGAAGAGGTATACGTCACCAGCAACAAAATGGGCAGTGCTTCTTTACAAGAAATGCCCGTCGCCGTAAAACTATTAACTAGTGATGAATTACTGCGTCGAGGTATTTCAGAGTTTATTGACTTTGCAGGCTCCATTCCGAGTTTACAGTATCAAGATTTAGGTCCGGGTGATAAAGAGTATATCATCCGAGGAACCAATTCATCCGGTCCATCCACGGTGGGCGTATATTTTGGAGAAACCCCCATCACCGGTAGCAATGCACAAGATGGTGGTGGCCGAAATGTTGAAATTAAATTAGTCGATCTTCAGACTATCGAAATATTTAATGGACCACAAGGAACCCAATACGGCGCCAACTCCATGAGTGGCTTGGTGAGGTATGTTCCAAAGATGCCTGAAACAGACGAATTTTCTGCCAACATAGATTTAGATACCTCATCCACCGACAATGGAGGTCTCAACTACAGTTACAGTGGTGTTGTAAATGTACCCATTGTAGAAAATATCCTAGCCGCCCGCTTGGTCGCTTGGAGCACCCAAAATGATGGTTGGATTGATCAATCACGTGTATTAGGTGGTGAAGCTGAAGATATCAATGACGAAGATACCGTAGGGGGGCGCTTAATGGTGCGCTTCCTCCCCACCGATTCTCTCATGGTTGATTTTATGTACCTCAAGCAATCATTAGACCTTGGCGGTAGCTCACGATATACCCCCAAAGGAGCAGACATCGTTGGAATGGAGGGCAGCGCTTTTCCGCCCGGTACAGCCACAGATGACTACCAAAATACGGATCTGGGGAAAAGCCCTTGGAGTGAAGAGCTGGATGTTTTCGAATTAACAATGAATTACGAATTCGAGTTTGGTACATTAATCGGCACAAGCAGTTCATATAAGCGAGACATTGAATTCTCTTTTGATGCGAGCGCATTAGCATTTGCCTTGGGTCTTCCGCTTCCGTGGGCGATTGTTGAGCCTCAAGTGCGAGATGTTTCTTTTTCTGAAATCCGTTTTACTTCAGATCTCGATGGTTCTTTACAATTTCTTGTCGGCGCGTCTCTTAGGCATGAAGATAATGACTGGYAAGCCTACGGCGTAACCTATGACGCAAGCGGTAATGACACCGCTTTTGTACCTGGCGCAGAGCATGATTTCCTTAGCAACATAACAGACTTTGCAACRCTACAAAGTACCGGTAACGTTCTCTATCAGCGTTTTATCAATTTTGAACTAGAGCAAAATGCGATTTTTGGTGAGTTATTATATGAAGTCAGYGATAAATTGACTCTCACAGTCGGTGCTCGTAATTTTTCTTCCGAACAAAGTGCAGAGGAGGGTTCAATACATCCTGAGCCTTCGGACGTAGCGTTTAATGAAAGTGACGATAGTAAAGTCACGGGGAAGTTTAGTGCCGCCTATCAGTACGACTCAAATAAAAATTTCTACGCAACGGTCTCACAAGGTTTTCGCGTTGGAGGCTTGAATAACTCGGAGAGTTTAGGTACAAACTCTCCGATTCCTGTTTCTTATGCTTCAGACTTTCTCACCAGTTATGAGTTGGGATTCAAAACGAAACTATTTGACGAGTCTGTCACCTTCAATGGTGCGTTCTACCATATTGACTGGGAGGACATGCAAATTGAGGTCACGGAAGGATCCGTTCCCTATATCACCAATGCAGGTGAGGCCGGTATTAACGGAGTCGAACTCAACGTTTCTAGCTACGTTACTAATAATTTATTGTTAGAGTTTGCCGGTAGTTTCACTGATGCAAAGTTAACAAAAGATCAGCCTAGGGACGAGGACGACTTAGAGGAAGATTTAGAGCGGGGGTTAAAAGGCGATAGAATTCCCAATGTACCTAAGATTCAATTTTATACCGCATTAACCTATGACCACCTCACGCCACTAGGGACATTGGAAGTGCGTGGTGATATTACGTATCGAGGTAAAACCGATATTCAATTTAGTTCGAGAAGCGACTTTAGTTACGAGCTGGATGAGAGTTTTGTGGCATCATTACGCGCCATTATGGAGTTTAAAGACGATTGGACGGCTACCTTGTATATCCGTAATCTAACAAATACCAAGACGGAATATGACGCCATTTATTCGGATCAAGATCCACTGGCCGTCGTTGGCGCTAAACCAATGACCGTTGGTCTGCGAGTACAAAAACAACTCTAATGTTGTTCATCAAAGGGGGCGGGCTGAATATTAAGTAATGATTATAAACGTTACCCACCGCCCATGCTTGCACTGTAAAAGGCAAGCATGGGCTTAGATTTATTCGACCACTTATTCGACTACTTGGGACATCTCCATCCAGTTAAGGTTGAACGAGCCAGAAGGGAAGTTTAAACGCACTGTGTGCCTACCTTCAGATAAATGCCCGAAGCGGATACTGTTGCTATATTCCCAATTTTGCCACCCACCTGTGGCATTTATTTCAATGGTATCTTCGAGGTTAACGCCGTCGATTTGCACCTGAATTTGACCGCCACTAGTCAGTGCTGCGACGCGGAAGTCCGCTAGGTAATAGCCTTCGGCAACGGCGATTTCATATTCTAACCACTCGCCACTGTCGATCCAGCCTACATTAAACCCGTCGCTGCTGTCGCTAGTCGTTTCAATATCAACATCATCGTTACGGTAGTGGCCGCCGGTGTTACCGGTGCTGTTATCCGAATAAGACGCGTAGTCTTCTGCTTGAACGCGTAGGTTCTTCGGGTTATTCAGACTCTGACCAATAAATTTAATCCAGTTAATATTAAAATCACCCTCAAGAACCGTTAAGCGCAGGGTGTATAAGCCTTTTGTCGCTACGGTGAGCGTACCGTCATTGTTGGTGATCCAAGACTGCCAGCCACCTGTATTGGCAACGCTGCTCCCGGTGAAGATCTCACCGTTGAGTGAAAGGTCGTAGGCGCCGCCGTTTGTATTAGAGGCTACACGGGTTTGTATGTCGTAAGTCCCAGCTTCTAAATAAATGGGATATTCGAGCCATTCGTCAGTTTGCGTCCAGCCGACATTGTAACCGCCACCTGCGTCTGCGGTATTTTCAATATCGACATGTACATCACGGTAAACCTGGCCTTTATTGCGCGCACTAATATCGTAGGCGATATCAAAGTCTTCCGCTTCTACGGTCAAACTATAGGGGGCGTTAAGTTCACATCCTTGGCTGTCGACGGCGGTATTTGCAGGTGTGGCGGGGCAGTTATCCATGCGGTCATCAATGCCGTCACTGTCGGTGTCGCTACCGGGGAGTGGGCGTAATTGAAGCCAGTTTAAATTAAATCCACCGTTTTCGATGTTCAAGGTCAGCGGGGAGTTGTAGCTTGGAATATAAATAGTACCTACGTTAACGGTTTCCCAGGTCTGCCAGCCACCGGTTTGGGGGATGCTCTGGGAGGTGAAATTAAAATCATCGCCCGATGCACTCAGGCGACCACCGCCAATTTCGGATGCGACACGTAAGCTAAGTTCGTAAAAGCCGGGACCACCATTAAAGCGGTAAGACATCCATTCACCGCTTTCAATCCAGCCGACGTTGCGTGCACTAATGCCGCCGCCATTGTCGGTGGTCGATTCTATATCTAGCGCAAATTCAGGCCCTGAATTACCGTTATTAATGGTATCAGTGTCGTAAAAATCAAACACATGTTCAGCTTCAATAAGAAAACCTTCGCAGCCGCTTCCGTTCACCCTTGCGCCTTCTGGGGTGTCTGCACAGGTGTCCGCGTTATTTTCGATTCCGTCGCCGTCGCTATCGTTTTCTGGCAGCGGAGTGATCCAATTACGTATCACGCTGCGTGTGACGCGGCCTGATTCTGTGAGGTCAGAGTCTGTCCATCCGCCGGTAGGGTTTGCGCCGACGGTAAGTGCGGATGCGTTAAGCGGATGGTCATTGATCGCCCAATTTACATGGCTGATCTCATGCTCTTGTAAAAAGTCCATCCATGCGTTTACTGATTCGTGGTCAACCTCGCCGTCACCTGAGGCGTCAACAGCAAGCCATTCGGTGACAACAAGCGGCACGCCGTTGTTGAGGGCGGTTAAGGCTTTTTGGCGAAGGGGGGCTTTGTGGCTTCCCGCAGAAAATTGCAGGGAATAGGCGACGTTGACATCATCAATAGGGTCTAGCGACGCGACGTCTACATCTTGCCCAAAGTTTGGCGTGCCGACGATAATAAGGTTGTCCGGGTCAATGTCGCGAATCGCTGCAATGACGTTGTTGGCGTAGGGTTTTATGTCTTCAGCCCAGGAGGCTGGTGCCGCTGGCGTGCCAAAAATTTCATAAATAAGGTTGTCATGTTCGCCATACTTGGTTGCAATGATACGGAAAAACTCTATCGCTTCACCCGTGAGGTGGTGAGCATGTAAGGTTTGCCAGTCAACAATGACATACATATCATTCGCTATTGCAGCATCAATTGCTGCCATCGCTACTTGGAGGTTTGTTTGTGGATCATCTAAGAAGCCGTTAGTGCCAGGGTCTGCTCCAACGGGGACGCGGATGATGCTTG
Source organism: Alteromonadaceae bacterium (assembly GCA_002746115.1). Taxonomy (GTDB): domain Bacteria; phylum Pseudomonadota; class Gammaproteobacteria; order Pseudomonadales; family Cellvibrionaceae. The sequence goes on along the minus strand of NVXL01000067.1, from coordinate 15,685 downwards.
AGCGCCAATCGTCTTTAAGCCACTGTATGGCATCTTCATTGTAAAACTTATCACCGCCCCAGCCTGTATTGGTAAAAAATAGGCTGTTACCTGCAAGGCTTGTGGGCTCGCCGTTACTGAGGATACGATTGCCGTCAACGCTCAGTGGTGCAAGGGCAAGCGCGTTGGCTGCAAGCGCAAAAGAAAGCGCCGTTATATAGGTGTTTTTTATGCTTGATTTTATTGCGGATGCGGTGGAGCGTTGCGTAAGTTTTTTAAGTTTACGCGGTAATCTATTTAATAGGCTTAGGTTCATGTGGTAGTCCTGGTTTTTGTGGATGTTATTTTTATAATATTTATTTTTACGTGCTTTATTTTTACAAGAGAAGTTTTATTTCTCTGCGAATCTAATCTGATTTAGTTTTGTGAGCAGGTAGGGGATTTAACTAATTTTGGGGCGTTATTCGCAATGATGTCACCCCATTCAACAGGAGGCACTCTGAAGGATTCCGATATGACTCCCCAGCCAATTAACCTGTTAATGTTGTCGCTGTTATGCCAGTTATCAGGGTCATTATATTCCCAGCCTTCGGAAAGAATCGGTAAGCCGGTAAGCTGGTGAAATTCTTGCCAGCTGTTTGACCAGCTGCCGTTTTGAATCAGCGCTGTTGGTTTTCCGAAAAGGCTTAGGTATGACACCATGTCTAAAGGCATGGCTTTAAACCAGCGAGCAGCTCTTTCTCGCAGCCAGGGGGCTGTATCTAAGGCAAAAACAACATTCGGTAATTCTTCTTTTACGACGTTTAAAAAGTCACGCAGGTGCTGCCCGGCTTCGCTATAGCTAAACCCGCCGCCTATTTGGCTGTCCTCATCGACGGCATATTGAAAATAGTCAGGCTCCGTCATCCATAAAATAGGTTCTGACGTACCCCAAGCGTTAGCAATTTGCTTTGCAAGTCTACGGTGTTTATCTAAAAGTAGTTGTTTGTTCTCTCGAATAAACTGGGTGCCATGTGTACAAAGTGAGGTGCTACGTCCTTCACTATCAGCAACGTCGCAGTCTTGTAGGTCAGCATTAGCTCTGGCAGTAAACGCGATAAGGTAGTCGATCACCATGGGTGTTCGGCCTTCCAAAATGCCACCTTTTTTAAGGCTTTTGAACATGCTTCGCTGGGTATTGTCGAGGTCGTTTGAGGTGCCTAACCATGTACGAATATAATTTAAGTTATCAGGGTAAGTATGCTCTGTTCCAAGCCAATCCTGGCCATAGTTAAAGCGGCAGTTCGATAAGCCGTGATCGCCAAGCGTGGGCTTAGCTAATGTGTTATCGGCAAATGTGTGAGTGCTGTAGTGGGTACAAAAAAGTATCGTGAGAAAGCTGACCATTGATAGTGATTTGCTTTTCAGTAAATAAATATTACTGGTATACATTCTACCTTCCTGTTTTCTGTGGATATTGTTTTTGTGAGACGCGCTAGAGGCTAATCATCTTAAAAAGAGTATCCCTCACTAGAGGGGGGGAGCAACAGCCATTCGTTCAGTGGTGCTATAGCTGGGATGAATTGGTAGAGTGGAAGTAGTAAATAGGTTAATTTGTGGTTTATGTGAAATACAATATCACTCGCGGGCTGCTGTTGATGTGTGGTCGTGTTCTTCCTGCGTGTCGCTAACCCTTGAGTGCGTCGATATCGGCGCTTGTTTTTGCGATAGCAGTTAACCTTAATAATGTTTCTTCGATACTGTCTGTATGCATGGCATATTCATCCGCGACTTGATGATACTTAATCATGATGGCTGATCCTCAGCCTATTAGCTGAAACCTTCTTACCTTCAGCTTGGTGCATTGCGACGCCGTTTGCACTTGGGAGCGTCAATCTAATCACCCATAACCTTGAACGTCAAACTCCAGTGATAGCCTTGGCCATTGAGTCAGTCTAGCGTAGCAGGAGGCGTGGAGCCGTTGGACGAAGAGAAATGCTGATAAGCAATACACAGGGACTCTTGCTCTCGACTCTGCCCGATCAAATTAAAAATCATATCGGTAGTTCTTATCCAAGAAAACCAAGATCGGTGACTTTCCAAAAGTATATTCGTCAGGGTAAGCGAAATTGATTTCTAGGGGGGGTCGGAAATACACTGTAGGTATTTCCTTCACCTAAAAATACAAAATAAAAATGGTGTCAAAGCCAGAGGATGTGATGTACGGAAAAAGGTAAGGTTTATAAATGTCTCATATTATAGATAATTGGTGAAAACTATATGTTACCCGCTTATAAAACAGCGTTTTTGAGATACTTTGTTTATCATCCTATAAAAAATTCCGCCACTCTCCCTCGGAGAGTGGCTGTCACTGAATCCAACAAGCTGGCGCGAAATAATATAAGCAGAAAGCCGAAAAATAAAGCTGTCTATTTTAGTATGACTCGAAGGGGTCATTGTTGAGGGGAATTATTTCATCTAATTTTAAAAATCCGAACACTTAATAAACACGCTAATAATTGGTATTTAAAAATGAAAAAGACACTCGCGTTAACCCTTATTGTTTTTGCTATGCTGGGCGTTAAGGCCTACGCAGCTACAACATTGCTTCTTCCTCCCTATCTGGACACCAACAACAATTTAATGGTGAGAAACACTTCTAATAGTAATTGGCAGCATTTTGAATCAAACGTAAAAAAGTTCTATCGACAAATGTCGCCAAGTGAACGAATTTTTTATATTAAGGATAACGGATCGGATACACTTTATTACTGGAACGGATCTTCAAAGACAAAAATGATTGACAATGCCTATAAGATCGACTTCGATAGCAATCGAGCGATTGTTTTAAAAACCGATGGCGACGTGGTTGTATTTTCCAATTTTGATTCTAGCCCTTCAAACTACAAAACTATTGCCGATCTTGGTTCGACCAGTAATGCAGATATTGCTGTGAACGCAAACTATGCCGTAACGGTTGGTGGCGACAGGGCGTTAAGAATATACAGCTTTAGCGAAAATATCACCGGCATTTGGAATACAAATTATAATATGTTCCGCGGTTTGGATCTTGGTTCATCGAATATTGGCCTCATTGATATGTATCATAAATTATGGGTAGCGCCAGCGTCTTGGGTTTGGGCTTTTGCTTCAGGCGCGTACGCTACCGGTAACCCGCTTCGCTCAGGCATTAACTATGTGAGCGACATTTCAATGGAAGGTAGCCGTTATGCATATATCGATAAAAATACCGCTACAGCTAAGGCCAAAAACGGCAACAATGCAATTGTGTCACTTGGCAGTCAAGCGGCATCGTCAGTACAGCTCACCTCTGAGGGTGTAGCATGGAGTCATTATGCAACAGATAATTTATACATTCAAAAAACAAATTCAACATTCTCAGTATATGACTCTAGCAGAGACTTCAGCGCAAGCAGTGTATTTAGCTATAACACCGTCGATTATGATGGGATTGCGATCCGCACCAATTCCTCCAACTTACATATTAAGGATATCGACATTTCCACCAGTCTAATCCCTTCTCACCTGTGGGGACAAATTCGTTCAATCGGCGAATGGCCTGGTGTAGAGCGATAGTCTAATAGTGAAAAAATGTGCTTACTCAGGCGAGTATCGCCTGAGTAAGCACCTCAGTAGGTAGTTAAATAAAAAACTAATAAAAAGAGCATCGATATTTGTGCTTATCCCGCCACCGTAAACCCAACTGTGCGATTACGAAATTGTTAACGATTGGGAGTTTACAGGTAATCAAAAAGTTACTGCTCACTGGAGCAGCTAGGTCGAGCAAACAGGTAAGCACGTCATCGCTATATCGATACCATCATTGGTAGTGTCAGCATTCCCGCTGGCGGCACTTATCCGCTGCACGTCATCAATTTAGTAGTCCTTGAGATGACTGGCCTCATTTTCGGTAAAGTACGCTGGTTTGACTTAGAAGGCGGCTTCTTCGGTATTGTGAGCAGCACCGACGCTTCTACCAACACCTGCACTCCTGATTCTTGCAGGTGCAGCATTTTACCCCTCAGTGTTCACGGTTAGTCAATCGCCACTGCTCCCATCGCCAAAGTCCCAGCTGTAGGATGTGATCGAACCGCCGCCAGGGTCAACGTCAAAGCTTAGCGCTGAGCTGGTGCGACCTGTTGTTGGAGCGTAATCGTATATAAACTGCAAAATGTGTTAAGTGCGCACGTAGGGATCTGAGCCGGAGGGGAGCAAGTGGCAATGCTGTGAGCGATCTATTTAACGCTGTTCCAAGCGATGAAAGGTATTCAGTGGGAGGGTATGATACAGTGAGTCGAGGCGTGTGCTACCCAGAAGGCGGATCTTGTTATCTAATACTTGAGCTGGATTTAGGGCAAAAAAATAATGTAAATATTACTTTCGAAAAAATACCTCTTGATGAAATCAAAGAATCAATCTTACGAGCTAAAGACATATTCAAGCGATTTGACGAGGCTGAAGCAAACAAGCGCAAACAAGCGGACTAATTTTTTACTTCGCTTTAAATTAGACCACCACGTTAATCACAGCTTCATGTATTTTCATAACTAAAATCATATTACTAATTGAGGCAAACCGATGAAATTGTTGCACAAAAAAAATCTATTCTGCTGGAGCCAATTTGACAATGATCGGAATATTGATTTTCATAGTTATCTTTGGGTAAGAAGTGAGGGCAACGTCGTTTTTGACCCGCTACCATTAACGGATCATGATGAAAAGCACCTTAATTCTCTAGGGAAAGTTTCACATATCCTTATTTCAAACTCTGACCACATCCGTGATGCTGTAAAATTAGCCAAATTAACGGGGGCTAAAATTTATGGGCCAGCTGGAGAGAAAGATAGTTTTCCAGTTCAATGCGCAGAGTGGTTGGGTGAGGCTAAGGGCTTTATTGAGGGTCTGGATGTATATTGTTTAAATGGTTCTAAGACGGAAGGTGAGCTTGCATTTGTCATTGAGGGTGAAACGTTAATTACCGGTGACCTTATTCGAGCCCATAGTGGGGGTAAGCTTTGTATGCTTCCTGGCGCTAAGTTACAAGATTTAGCTGTGGCTAAAGAGTCGGTAAGACGGCTTGCTTCTATTCCGGGTATAAAAGCCGTTTTAGTTGGCGATGGTTGGCCCATATTTAATAATGGTGAGCAGATTTTATCAGAACTGGTAGCCGCTATTTGAAAGCAGCACACAGACAACACATTTTATTTGTGCTGGTAGATCATGCCCGCAGAGGTTGAGGATAAATAGGCGGAGGCTTTCCCCTGTTTAGGCTTGTGTTTTTTGGGCGAAAAAAAGGAGCCGCATAGCGGCTCCCTTTAATATTACAGTCAAACCCTACCGCTTATTTAATCTCCCAGGTTTGCGTCAGCAATGGTTGCAGCTCATCGTGAGCCTATTGAGTAATCACGCACCCACACCAATTGGCACGTCATCGCCGTGCAGAATATCAGCGTCACAGCTACCGACTGTGGTTAATAGAGCGGGTAGGGTGTTAAGCAATTGCGCGCCCGTATACTGGGTGCCATCAGCTAGCTCAAAGCGATCATTGCCGTAGCCGCCATCGAGGGTATCGTTGCCTGCACCGCCGTCATACCGCGCCGGAAAAGCACAAAGCAACGTTAAGCGAGTTTTATCACTGGATTAAGGAAAATCGATCCAGGAGGCGGAAAGGATTTATGCCGTTGCTAAAACGTAAGCTTACAGGCTTTAGGAATTACTTTGGTTTACCTGACAATAGTCGCAGTGTTTCTAGGGTCTACGACTTCGTCTTGCATAGCTTGTTTAAATGGCTTAATCGTCGTAGTCAAAGACACAGCTTTAACTGGAAAGGGCTCAAAGACATGTTAAAATATTTTCAGATACAACCATTGCGAGTGAACAAACGTAATATCGTAGTGGATTGGCATTGGGACTTGTGATTTACACGAGCAACGATATTATTGAAGAGCCGGATGCGGTAATTCCGCACGTCCGGATCTATGTGGGGGCGGCTTGGGCAACTGGCCGTTCTACCACGACAATGGCTCAAAGAGGATCGCATATGTTTCAAAGTTTTTTTAAAAATCGAAAAATAAAAAAATATGCAAAAAAATTACCGCAGGACTTAAAAGAAAACTATTTATATCAAAAGTTCTATTCCAAAAGACAAGTTGACGCTTCCATTAAACGAAGGAGCCTAGGCAATATACGGGGCGGTGTTGCGGTAACTGATCATTGTTATGCGTACGCAATGTATTGTTCTCCTGAAGAATTTAATGAAATTCATGAAGGAATTGGGAGTACGTGTGATTATGAAAGCATGCGAGGTGATATTTTCGAGATAATGTTTAATAGTGCAGCTGACTTCACCTTTTCCACATTATTAGTAGAAACATCAAGCTCTGAATCTAGTTCGTTTGGTGGCTCAGGAGGTAGTGGTTCTGGAGATAGCGGTTATAGTGGTGGAGATGGCGGAGGCGGTGGAGATTAATAGCCACTTAACAAGTGGTTTAAAAGGACAAAAAACAGTTGGTTTTTACTCCTTCGTCACTAATTGCGTATTCCGGCGAAGATGAACACCTATTCCGCTTCAAGTTGAACACCCTTACTGATTCAATCCAATCACTTGATTTGAATCGATAAGCCCTGCAACAGTAGCAGGCCCGCTTCGCCGCCATCACCGGTTATTTTTTTCTCCGCAATCAACGATAACGCTGCAACATGATTTTTAAGATCTTGAATATCATTGACACTTAGGGTTTCAGTGGTTTTAAAAATATTATTTGCTTCAGCTGCTACCGTGCCAGCCAGATGATAACCAAAGGACTTAGCACTGCCTCTGAATGTGTGCGTTATCCCTTTCATTTTTTCCTTTGATTCAACATCCGACGGATTAGCTATCAACCTCTTTAACTGAGCATCTAAGCTACTGCAGTCCGTCCTCAAGGTTGTTTCAAACGCCCTTTTCAGCTTAGTCAGTTTCTCCGTGCTTAATTTAGACCCTCTCACGGTGAACGTATTTTTGTTTGAGTAACGCTCCGGGTATTGCTCAATAATCTGGGAAACTGTATGTAGTACTTGCGCGAAACCACTATCATCGAGCGCCATTTTTGTTAGCGATAATCTGGAAGCCGGTTCCATTTCTTCTTGTATAATGGTCGCTTGCGACGCTAGAGTACTGGCGTTAGTATCTACTGCATTGCTACTATCCACTTGGGTATGAATCACTTCATCAAGTTGTGTATTAATGGACTGCAGCAATTCACTCAGTTTGATCGGTTTGGAGCAAACATCATTGGCACCACTCTCAAAATAGTCGTTGATATTACCCGCAGCGATATCGGCGGTCAGGACAATTATGGGTATGCTTGATTTTTCTGAATCCCAAGCGCGAATGTGACGAGTGGCCTCTATGCCGTCCATTACAGGCATGCGAACATCCATCAAAATCAAATCAAAGTATTCGGCCTTTAACTTATCAAGCGCAATTTCACCATTGTCAGCGATACTTACCTGGTGGTTTAGCTTGACTAAAATAGCGACTATTAATTGCTGGATCACGGGGGTATCTTCAGCGAGCAATATTTTCAATGGCCGTGACGATCGCCAACATTCTGTACTCACACTATTCGCAGGGTTTACCACAGGTTTACTAGGGGCTTGAAAAGTCACGGTAAACCAAAATTGACTGCCAATAGTCGGTACGCTTTTAACCCCTATTTCTCCCCCCATTAATTCCACCAATTGTTTGGAGATGGAAAGCCCTAGTCCTGTGCCACCATATTTTCGGGAAGTGCTACTATCTGCCTGGGTAAAAGACTGAAAAAGTTTATCCTGTGCCCCTTCATCCAGGCCAATACCCGTATCACTTATGGTAATACGAAGTTTCCGAGTGACGTCCTTGGCAGAAGTGTTATGTATTGACTGACACTTGCCTTTAACGCTCAAATCATCGTCAATACTTACATTAATATTAATTCTACCCCACTCTGTAAATTTAAGTGCATTGCTAAGTAAGTTAGCCAAGATCTGGCCGATCCGAATCCGGTCTGCACGGATCCCTTCGGGCACATCCGGCGCAATATTAATGTTAAAATCGAGACCTTTAGTCATAATTTTTGGGATATATAAATCGACCGTCTCTTTAATAAAATAAGGTAGATGAAAGTCTTGCTCATCTATCACCATCTTACCCGCGTCGAGTTTAGACTGATCAAGAATTTCATTGAGGATATGAAGCAAACTTTCACTTGAGTATTGAATGCTACGGATCCAATCCAATTGCTCAGGCCTTAATGGACTTTTTGCAAGCAGGTCTGTCATGCCCGTAATACCAGCTATGGGCGTGCGAATTTCGTGGCTCATGGCAGCAAGGAATTCGGACTTGATTTTATTAGCCGTTTGAGCCTGCTCCTGTGCTTTAATAAGATGATCAAGCGTGTCATTGATGGCTCTGCCCAAGTAACCGAATTCGTCATTAGGACCCGCGTCAATTCTGAATTTGAGGTCACCCGCGCCAACCCGACGGGCGCCTTCCATTAACCGAGCCACAGCGTTTAGGATGGCACGACTGCTGAGGTACAAAAAAATACTCGCAATGGCAAAGGCCGACAATGTAAAAACCATAAGTGTCCGCTTGAAATCCTCGACCGGTTGGGTAATGTCAGCAATGGGAGCCACTGCAATAATACTCCAGTCCATGGCTTTATTGACGCCAAACTCACCCATATCAGCAAAACCAGCCATGACTTGTTGACCGCTGGCGTCCGTATAAATAATACTGCCAACCTCGCCCTGCGCAGAAAATTTATCGAGTAGACCTGCCTGCACGAAAAGGTCGGGATAAAGCCCTAACAATGAAACCTGAGGATCCTTGCTGACGATAACACGACCCTCGTTATCTACTAAATACACATATTTTTCACCGATTACGCGCTTGTCAAAATCCGCCACGATTTTCTTCACTGTATCAAGATTGATTTCCACCAGTAAGGTTTTAATCACCCGGATGTTATCATCGTCGGTGATGGGCGTCAGAAAAGCCAAGCCAGGCCCGCTATCCAATCTCAGTATATCTGAAACGAAGATCTCCCCTTGCTTGGCTTTCTGACTGTCACTGAATAAATATTTTAATTCCGGATACAGTACCAGAACATGTTTTCCCTGCTCGTTTTGCTCCCCTGAACTGGCAATAACAATGCCATTGGGGCCAATGACGTCAATATCATCCAGATAGGGTGTTCCGTCKATTAYTTCGGTTAARTACTGGATGATACTCTCGATATCATTGCYCTCCAGYACATCCGCCTGCGACACTRTTCTCACATCATRCTCACGCTGAGAAAAATACCGATCGATATCAGCCCCCACCAAGAAGGCTTTTTCTTTAAGATCATCCCGCAGGCTTTCGATCAACATCTCAGTGGCGCTGCTGCCGGAAAAGTAATAAAGGAAGCCTAAGGGCGTTAGAAATAGCAGGAATGCCATAGCAAGGAATTTAGTGGTTAACCGCTGATGCAGAGCAATTTTGTTATCATTCATGGATGATCCTGGATGTTAGCGCTCTGATTGACAGTCACCATGAGTATAGAGGGCATTTATAATGAACGAGCGAAAATCGATCGAAAAACAAACCTTATGGCTCCCCCTTCATTACCAGTTAAACCTGAACACGCCCGACTACAATGATAAAGCCAGTACTTGGTCGCTTATGGAGGGTTTGCAAGGCAGAATCTGGGTAGGTAGCAATATTGTGGGGTACATATTTACCACCGAGATGCATACAAAAGCTAGATAGTCACTTTTAAAAGAGGGAAAAAATATTTAAAGATGTGGTGGAAAAGTATAGCTTTTAGGTGAAAAGTATTAAGAAATAACGGGAAAAATAAAATTTACGGATTGAACTTGGAAATGTCCATGTTTTGTGCGATAGAAGCGAGTGTTTTTAACAGTTAAGTGATGACGTATGGACGGCGCTAATTCTAGACCGATTTTGACAGTGGTCGTTTTCGATACCTTCGCCGGTAAATACGCTCAAACGACAGGGCGCTCTCAACCCATTCATCCATTTGCATATTAAGTCGTTCAAGTATAGCTATTAAATTAGCGGGAATAAACCCGCGTTTACCTTCTCTCTGAATTCTTCCTGTGGTATCTACCAAGGTAAGATAGTCGCGAAACGAAAATAAAATGCCCGTTTTCTCATCAGCTTTAATACTGGTGTAATCTGAATTTTCTGGCGAGTCTGCCATCTTTGCGCGAATGGGGTTTGTAGGTATTGGCTGTGGTTTGTTGTTCATTGGTTTGTCGTAGTTTAGTTGTTGTTTTTGCATACGGTGTATTGGGCGCTATGGGGAAGGTCTAGAGGAAAAAGGGGATCTGGTACCCACTATTTTTTAGTCTAGTATAAATACCTATTTATCAATGACTTATGATGCATTCCAACATGGAAATATACAACGTGGGTTCCTTTTGTGGGTGTGTGTTTTTTGATCGCCAGTCTGAGCGCCTGATTCTGGGGGCTTTCGTTGATTTTATGAATTACTGGGGTTGGAAATATCTCTAGGTACATATAGACTTAAAGTGTTAAATTCAAATGTTAGACATACAGGCAGAAACACAGAAATATTTATGAAATACGCTATCGTCTTGTTTTTGATAATGATTACTGCTCCAAAGGCAATAGCCTGCTCATGTGCTTTTCATGATGGCTCTCTTGAAGAAGCGGTAACGGATTCTTATAAAAACGCATCTGCTGTGGTCCTAGCAACGGCTGAGCATGTGGAAAATTTTGAGCCGTTAATTTCTGATGTCTGGAGTGAAGACGAAGGACATCAGAAAGAAACATATTACAATTCACAGCGAACACAATTTGTTGCTCTAAAATCATGGAAGGGAGAGCATGGAAAGAGGTTTTTCACTGAAATTGTAATAACATGCTGCATGTGCGGCTACAGATTTGAAGAAGGGGAAAATTACCTTCTCTATTTATACGGCCCTGACAAAAAAGGCAATTTCGGAACGAGTAGCTGTTCTCGCACAAAAAGAGAAACAGTGAAAATTGAACAAGAGCTAGAAATTCTTAATAAAATGGGTCTAACAAAAAGCGGCGCGCTTTAGTTTGGCGTTATAGCTGCAAGGATGGTTAGGTTCATGTTTAGATCACTAATATTAAGAAAGGTAATATTATGAAAGCTACACCTCAAAAAAACATATTACTTGCTCTTTTAATAATCAGCGTATTAAGTTGCACTAGTACTTTTGACAAAGCAGCTGATATCTCTATAGATAGCTGGAACTCACCGGACATAAAGTACATTGATAATACCATCACGGACTTTATGACGATGTATGATGTGCCTGGTTCTGCTGTCGCTATTGGTAAAGATGGAATTCTTGGAACACAATACGGCACCTTGCCATATAGCAAGCATGAAAAATCGATTACGATTGAGCATTTACTAACGCATACAGCAGGTGGAAAAGCTTGGGATATTAGTTATTCTATTTTTGGTGCATCTGATCCCATGTTTTCACGCAAAGTAATGAACCAGAGTGAGTTAATTGGATGGGTTCTTGATACACGTGATCCAAGTGAATCACCAGGAACCACGTACAATTACTCTAATTTTGGATATTCCGTGTTAGGGAGAGTGATTGAAGCAAAGACAAATCAATCCTATGAGTCGTATGTGCAGAATAACATTCTCAAGCCAATGGGGATAACAACTATGCGTATCGGAGGCAATTCTGAAGCAGATCGATATCCTGGAGAAGTTGTGTATCATGATGGAGAATTATTCACCAACCCTTATGGTTCATTCATTCATGGTATGGATCTTAGAAGAATGGATGCCCATGGTGGATGGATAGCATCAGCGATAGATTTGACCCGATTCATGGTTCATGTTGATGGGTTTTTAACAAAACCTGACTTTCTAAGCAGTGCCTCAATTAAAACGATGACAAGCCCTTCCAGCGTAAATAAATATTATGCCAAAGGATGGTCTGTAAATACTAATAACAAGTGGGGGCACAATGGAAGCCTTCCTGGAACATCCGGTATACTTGTTAGAACAAGTGAGGGTTTTTCCTGGGCAATTCTTGTGAACACACATAAAAATGGGAAGTTCTTTTCTGAACTAGACCAGATGATGAAGAAAGCGGTTAATGGTGTTAGTTTATGGCCGAATGTTGACTTATTTTAATTTAGATGTGAAGTAGCTATAACAAGTTATCCAAACGGACGCTAAATAAGGCATTAGCATGCAGGGGAAGTTTTGCGAAATATTCTAGTATTGCTCTCTTTATTTATTTTGGGGTGTTCACCGTCATGGGAAGAAAGTCCTTATGAAGTGTATTGGATTGATGGAGCTAAATCATTAGGCTATAGCCTAGGAGAAGGAATGTTCATAGGGCGCATTGACGAACCGAAGAGTATTAAATCTAATGAGAATTATATTTCTATATATGCTTGCCCTGAAGAGTATTGTTCTTATTATTACATTGATAAAAACAAAGACCATAAATTCGCTGAACATAATGAATTCGTTTATGGGCCGTATTCCGAAAATCAATTTAGTGTTCTTGTTAGTCGGTTAGGCCTGCCAAGCGTTGGTTCAGAGTAATCAGCCTGCTAACAAGGCCAAGCAATATCAGTCTCTCAAGCGCACGCCAATCGCAACCCGCGATTTCCTTCTCGTCGCATGTAATGATGTCCCTTTTAATAACTCGTTGAGTAGCCTAACCCAATCCCTGATATTTTTAGGAACCCCGTTATAGCTCATCAAACTCCTGAGCAATAGCACTCCTCGTGCGCTGAAAAAATCCATAAATTACTCGCTCTGTTAATGATAGACAGTGTGATTAACTAGTCGCTATAATAGCCGCCGCGCTAGGCGCGGTTGATTTTCAACCTGTGAGAGCGCACCACGAACAAACAAAAAAGGGCTGTTTTTTAAAATAGCTATACACGTTAGCGAAGGAGCTAGTCAATGGTGTCACGTCGACTTTATGCATTACTCGTATTATTTGGATTAGTGTTTTTTTCTCAGCATAGTTTTTCTCAGCATAGTTTTTCCGCCCCGCTAGGGCAAAAAAGCCTTTCCGCCCCTCCAGGGCAAAATAGTCCTCCTGCTCAAGCAGAGCATAATACCCAAGAAAATATCCCCTCATTATTTAGCGTTGTAGACCAAGCCCCCGCGCAACAAGTGGGCAAGGCAAGCAACAGCAAAAAACGCTCGGGCCGCGCAAGCCGCCGACACCAAAGACGCAGCCGGCAAATGAGGGCTAGAACCGAGCTGCTGCAAGAGCGGGATACCATTTTATTGAATCTGTTTGACGACGTCAGCGTCGAGGTATCTTTACGCGCAACAAAAGGAAAAAAACAAGGCACCAAGGTGTGGCGAGGCCGAATTATTGGCAAGTGGGTTAACGGTCAGCGACAGCAGGCCCACGGCAAGGCAACATTGGTGATAAAAAACAATACCATTGTTGGCAACGTCAGGATGGATGGCCAGCTTTTTGAAATTGCCCCCAACGTTAATACACTTAATGGCTCGGGTGGAAACCCTGCGGTCCATACCATAAAAGAAATCGAAGCGGGTAGCTTCCCAGAGGATCACCCCTTCGATTGGCAGTCAGACAGCAGCATTTTTGCAGATCCGGCCACAGCCTCGTCTTCAGCTGTTTTGTCGCCACTGGCGGTCAGTGGTCAGCAGGAGATACGTGTATTAGTGCTTTATACCCAGGCGGTCAATAACAACGTCGCCGATATTGATGCATTGGTGGCGCTGGCTATGGATGAAACCAACCAGTCTTTTTTAGATAGAGGCTTAACTGCAGCACCGGAATTTGTCTTAACCTCAGCGCAGCCAGTCGACTACGTCGAAACCGACTATTCTCAGATGCTCACTAGCCTCAGCGGCACAAGTGACGGCGTGCTTGATGCCGTGCACGACTTGCGCTACCGGGAGGAGGCTGATGTGGTTGTGCTGCTTTCCAGTCAAAACGATTATTGCGGAATCGGCTACCTCAATGCATCTTATGCCCGCGCCTTTGCGGTTGTTAACTATCTATGCGCCACCGGCAATTACAGTTTTGCCCATGAATTGGGTCATCTTGCAGGCGCAAGACACAATATCAGTGCCGACAGTTCCACTACGCCCTTCGCCTATGGTCACGGTTATCAATCGCCCAGTTTAGGCTTTAGAACCGTCATGGCCTACAATTGCGATGCCGGTAATTGCCCGCGCATCGATTACTGGTCCAACCCGGCAGAAATACATAATGGCGAGGTAATGGGGGAAGTTGGCATCAGTAACAATGCACGAGTCTGGGAGGAGAACGCCACCCGTCTCGGCACCCTTCATGAAAGCTACACACCCGTCGATAATAGCCACCAGTTATGGTTTTATAATATTAACGACCGAGTCTATGGCAGCCCCGTAGTTGGCGCCGATAATACGGTGTATTTTGCTGGGTTCGCAGGCAATATATTTGCTCTCAACCCGGATATGAGTGTGAAATGGCAGCGCAACGTCGGCCAAGTCATTTCCATGTCGCTGGTGCTGGCCAATGGTGCCGTTTATTACCGTGGAAATACTACGGGAAATCGTGAGTTTGGCGCGCTCAATGCCGCCGACGGGCAACCTTTATGGACAAAGCCTATCTCAGGCTTCGGTAATGCACCCGCGGTGGCCACTGATGGCACGCTGTACATTGGTAATGGCGTACTCTTACAAGCTTTTGATCCACAAGGCGTCAATCTATTCAATAGATCGATTAACAGTGCCATCTATGCCACACCAGCCATTGCGGAAGACGGCACAGTTCACTTTGCGACCCTAGATGGCCGGATAATGGCCGTCAGTAGCAGCGGCACCACCCTATGGACGGTACAATTGCCTGAGTCGTATGTGCGCACTGCCATGGCCATTGGTCTGGACGGCACCTTATATGCCCCGACAATCAGCGGCGAATTATATGCCTTCAACCCCGATGGCTCGCAACAGTGGAGTTATACTTTTGATGTCGGCGGCGGCGCCTTCACCCGCAGCCCAGTTATTGATCTACACCATAATGTCATTATTGGGGGAGCGGGTAACCGGCTAATCGCTATTTCTCCGCAGGGCGAACTTGCTTGGCAAAGTTTCCCGCTGGACTCTCCGGTTAATTCAACTGCGGCCATTGCCGACAATGGCGACATTCTGGTGGGCACAAGTTTCCGTCTTAATGCCCTCGGTGCCGATGGCAGGTTTTTGTGGTCGAGCTCCGTTAACTTTATTAATAACACCTCTCCCGTTATCGCCGATAACGGTATTGCCTATATCGGTGATTCCAATGTAAGCAATGGCGGTTTACGCGCGTTTGATGTTGCTGGCTTGAAGCTGGCCGATACCTCCTGGCCGCGCCTGCATGGTAACGCAGAAGGCTCCAGTCGCTTTCAGCGCCCGTCCAACCATGCACCGAAACTGAGTATTGCTATGCCTGTGAATGGCGCGACTTTTCAGGTGGCCGATGGTGCCATCGCATTGCAGGCCAGTGCCTATGATTTTGAGGAGGGTGATTTGTCGGCTCAGATAAGCTGGCTTTCAGATGTCGACGGTGTATTGAACTCGCCGGTCGCGTTGTCCGTGGGCAGCCATCTTTTGACTGCTAGTGTTAGCGACAGTGGGGGGCTTAGTGATAATGAAGTGGTGCTGGTTACCATAGAGCAGTCGCAGCAGGT
>NVXL01000066.1 GCA_002746115.1 Alteromonadaceae bacterium | reverse complement strand
ACATTTCAGGCAAGTCTTCTTCGGCTTCTATTTCGGCAGGGTTGAGTTCATTGCTTTTGGCGTAAATGAGATACCAAATAGACGGAACCAGTAGGGTAAGTAAAAGCGCGCCCTCCCAGAATACAATTGTACCGTCGTAGAGCATAAAACCTGCAAGCCCGGTGATAAGCAGTAGCACCGGCATTTCATTCTTTAATAAATGCTTCTGTACCGGTATCGCGGCGACGAGGGTGGTAGCACCGAGTACGAAGGCAATATTGGCGATGTTAGAGCCGATGGCATTACCCACGGCCATGTCGCCAGCGGCTTCTAATGAAGCGTTGATCGACACCATGATTTCAGGTGCAGAGGTGCCAAAGGAGACCACTGTTAAGCCGATGATCATTGGCTTTATGCCGAAGCCACTGGCAATGCTAGCGGCTCCGCCAACAAAGCGATCCGCGCTCCACATAAGGCCTGCGAAGCCAATAAAAAGTGCCACAATGGCGAGATATAATGTTGGCACGGCGTCGAGCATAAAAACTGGCGCTCCTGTTAATTTCTTGTTTTGTCAGCGGGAAAATACTGTAGAATGCCGCCCGAAACCTGAACTAATCGAAAAGATGGCAATCTTATAGATCTGTTCGCGGGTTGTCAGCCTTTGTTGTGGTTAATCAACCATTATGAAGGACTTGCTGCACGAGCGCACCTGTTTGTGAAAAATATCCGCTAAGTTCGGTATTGTTGTTAATCCTCGCTGTAAGAACGTTGGTACAGCTTAGGGATAGTTTGCTGTCACTCGATATTTAAGGAGATTCCTTTCGTGAAAAACATAAAACAAGTACATGTGAGCGCTTTTTGTACGCTTGGGTGGAGTTTGAAATTAACCGTATTGCTGTCTTTTTGCCTGCTTTTGCCTCTGCATGTGAGTGCGGGTGAGGTTTCGGAGCAAGGTAAGGTAAGTGATGGAAGTGCAGGACATTCAGAAAGCCCCGTAGTATCGGAGGCCGCTCCTGCTGAGACGCCACATGAAATTGTAGCCCTTGTGACTGAGCGCATGTTAAAAATTGTGCAGAACGATGACTCGGCTCAGCGGCTTAAAGAAAACCCCGCAGAGTTTTACGCTGACATTGAAGATATCATGTCGGTCGCTATCGATTTTAAATTTATTGCTCGTAGCGTTATGGGGGCAAAGTACTGGAAGCAGGCGACGAGAGAGCAAAAGAAGGCATTTATAAAGACCTTCCGTACCAACCTTATCGAGACCTATGCAAAAGGCATGGTGGGTTTCTCAAACCTCTCGTTCTCGATTGAGCCAGCACTAGAAGGCACCGTGTTTGACGACCGAGCAAACGTTATTCAGTTAGCCAAAAGTGCGCAAGTTACGAATCGTATTTCTTACACGATGAAGAAGCGTAAGAGTGGCGAGTGGAAGCTGATTAATATTGTGTTAAATGGTATTAACGTTGGCAAAAGCTTCCGAACGCAATTTTCTCAATCTGTAAAAGATAATAACGGCGATTTAGCCGCCGCTATTTCTAGTTGGTCCGTATAAGCCGGTATCGGCAAGTGGACATTTTAAAGCTGAAGTGATAACTACTAGCATGTCATAGCGAGCGAGCGGGTGGCGGCTTCGGCTTACGTTGTAATTAAAGGTTTTGTAATTAAAGGTTTCTGAATGACACCCGATCAAGTAATAGAACTCATCCAAAGCTCAATTGAAAGCAGTACCGTGACTGCTCAAATTGATGGTAATCACGTAAGCGTTGTCGTCGTGAGCGAGCACTTCGAAGGTTTAAATGCTGTTAAAAAACAGCAGTGTGTATACGCCGCTTTGCAAGAGACTATCGCCAGTGGCGAGATCCATGCCGTACATATGAAAACCTATACGCCCGCCCAATGGGCAGACTTAAACGCCTGATTTAACCCTAATCCAGGCCGTATTCATTCGTACGCGGGAATACGCTGAAATTCGTACTGACGATGGCATTGTAATTATATGGATCAACTTATTATTCAAGGTGGCGCCACGATTTCTGGTGAGATTAATATCTCCGGATCAAAAAATTCTGGCTTGCCAATTATTGCTGCAACCTTGTTGGCTTCTACGCCGATGTACCTTAGCAACCTTCCCCAGTTAAAAGACATTACTACCATGCTCAGTTTATTGAGATGTATGGGTGTTGATATAGTGGTGGATGAAAAAATGCGCGTTGAGGTTAACTCATCAACGATTAATGAGTTTGAAGCGCCTTACGATTTAGTTAAAACCATGCGGGCATCGATATTGGTGCTAGGCCCCATGCTGGCACGCTATGGTAAAGCTGACGTATCCTTTCCCGGTGGTTGTGCCATCGGTTCTCGTCCAGTTGATATTCACTTACGCGGCCTCGAAGCTATGGGAGCTGAAATTCACGTGGATGGTGGTTATATTCGTGCGACAGCACCAGAAGGTGGATTACGTGGCGCGCACTTCTTTATGGACACTGTTACAGTCGGCGGTACCGAGAACTTGTTAATGGCAGCCGTTTTAGCCAAGGGCACCTCGACTTTAGAAAATGCTGCAAGAGAGCCTGAAATTGTAGATCTCGCGAATTGCTTGGTCGCAATGGGCGCCAAAATTGAAGGTATCGGTACCGACCACTTGGTGATTGAAGGCGTCGAGCGTCTTGAGGGCTGCGAATACAGCATCATGCCTGATCGAATCGAGGCCGGTACTTACTTGACTGCAGCAGCGGCCTCTCGCGGCTCAATCAAATTAAAAAATGCACACGCGGATACCCTTGAAGCAGTATTGTTAAAGCTCGAAGAAGTCGGCGCTGATATTGAGATTGGAGAAGACTGGATCTCCCTCGATATGCACGGGCGACGCCCCAAAGCGGTGAATATTCGTACGGCTCCTTACCCGGCTTTCCCAACGGATATGCAATCGCAATTTACCGCGCTGAACAGTGTCTCTGAAGGTACTGGCACTGTGAGCGAGACGATTTTTGAAAACCGTCACCTGCAAGTGCATGAGCTTAACCGCATGGGAGCAAATATTACGCTTGAGGGGAACACAGCGATTGTTCGTGGTGTTGAGCGCTTGAATGCAGCCCCTGTTATGGCTTCGGATCTGCGCGCATCGGCAAGCTTAGTTATAGCGGCTATTGTGGCGGAAGGTGAGACTGTTGTAGACCGGATATACCACGTTGATCGTGGCTACGAGTGTATTGAAGAAAAGCTTCAGCAGCTTGGAGTGAATATTCGCCGCGCGTCTAGCAAAAAAACTTAACCAGGCGGTTAAACATAGTCCGACTGTTAAATACTGTTTGGCCCTCGAACTTTCGGCCTTATAGATTCAGTAAACATCTATTTTAAGATTAGAGATACTCTCATGTCACAATTGACGATAGCACTCACTAAAGGCCGAATCCTTAAAGAGACTTTACCGCTATTTGCAGCAGCAGGTATCGAGCCTTTAGAAGATATATTCAAAAGTCGAAAGCTCACTTTTGAAACGTCCTCGCCTGATATTCGTTTTCTCATTTTACGTGGTACCGATGTGCCGACATATGTCGAGTTTGGTGCTGCTGACGTTGGGGTCTCTGGTAAAGACATGTTGCTTGAGCATGGCAGTAGTGCTTTTTATGAGCCATTGAACCTGAATATCTCCCGTTGTCGTTTAATGACAGCCGGAATAGTTGGCCAGCCTTTACCTGCCGGTCGCCTTAAAGTCGCGACTAAATATGTGAATTTAGCTAAGCGCTATTACGCACAAAAAGGCCGCCAAGTTGATGTGATTAAACTTTATGGGGCAATGGAATTAGCACCGATGATGGATTTGGCTGATGAAATTGTGGATATTGTGGATACTGGCAATACCCTCCGTGCCAACGGCCTTGAAGCGCGAGATGAGATTGCAAAAATTAGCTCTCGACTGATCGTTAACAAAGCCTCGATGAAAATGAAGCACCAACAAATTGAAGCGCTTATCGATACCATGGGTGCTGTGGTTGAGGAAAATGCAGCTGCTGTTTAGTGTGCCTGCCCCCTGTAACTTTGACCTCCTGCACAATATGAACGACTTACTTCGGAGAACATAATGACCAATTCAACGCTTATGCGAACTTTATCTAGTGCCGCGCCTGATTTTGATAATCAGCTTGAGATACTATTAAGTTTCCATGAAAGCGTTGATGAAAATGTTAACCAAGTGGTCAAATCTATAATCAAAGACGTTCGTAAGCGCGGCGACGAAGCTTTGCTGGAATATACCAACAAGTTTGATCGTCGTAGCTTGAGTGCTGCGAGTGAATTGGTGATTGAAAAAGATCAAATTCAAGCGTCTCTAGAGCGAATTCCGCAAGATCAACGTGAAGCGCTGGAAATAGCGGCTGCACGAGTACATGACTATCATCAGCACCAAGTGCAAGATTCTTGGCAATATACCGAAGCCGACGGCACGGTACTTGGGCAAAAAATTACGCCTTTAGCGCGCGTGGGCTTATATGTTCCAGGTGGTAAAGCGGCCTACCCGTCCTCTGTTATTATGTCGGCGATCCCTGCTAAGGTCGCGGGTGTTAATGAAGTTGTTTTAGTGACCCCGACGCCAGATGGCATTGTGAATGATATGGTGCTGGCTGCAGCGGCTATTACAGGCATCGACCGTGTGATCACCGTTGGTGGCGCGCAGGCAGTTGCTGCCTTGGCCTATGGAACCGATACCGTTCAGAAAGTCGATAAAATCGTAGGTCCTGGCAACATCTATGTCGCCACTGCTAAGCGAGAAGTTTTTGGGCAAGTTGATATCGACATGATTGCAGGTCCCTCTGAAATTCTGGTTATTTGCGATGGCAAGACCAACCCAGACTGGATTGCGATGGATCTATTTTCGCAAGCGGAGCATGATGAGTTGGCGCAATCGATATTGATTACACCTGATTTAGCGTTTATTGAGGCTGTTCAAGAAAGCATCGCACGTTTGTTGCCAACGCTTGAGCGCAAAGATATTGTGGCCAAGTCATTGCAAGATCGCGGTGCGATGATTCATGTTGCGGATTTGGATGAAGCTCTGGAAATAGCCAACCGCGTAGCGCCTGAGCACATTGAGCTGTCAGTTGAGCAGCCAGAATTGTTATTGCCCAAGGTCGTGAATGCCGGAGCGATTTTTATGGGGCGATATACCACTGAATCTATTGGCGATTATTGTGCGGGGCCGAATCACGTATTGCCAACATCTGGCACTGCGCGCTTTTCTTCTCCCTTAGGCGTATATGATTTTGTTAAGCGCTCTTCGATTATTTCATGTTCTGCGCAAAGTGCTGTGACCTTAGGTAAGGTTGCCTCCGTGCTGGCTCGTGGCGAGTCGCTTGAAGCGCATGCACGCGCTGCAGAGTACCGCGTTGACGCAAATGCGTCTTAGTTTTGCTTAGCTGTTATTCCCAAACAGCTATTCCTAAACAATTACTTTTAAACGGTTATTCAATACCTGCAGGTCGCTCTTCAAGGACGACCTTGGTATCTACTATTTGTCCATTGCGTAGTAACTTAATTGTTAGCTCATCCCCTGGGCGCGATTCTTGTATGCGTTGCCAAGCGAGTATCGGGTCATCGATTCTGTCTTCATCAATGCCGACGATAATATCTTGAGGCCGTATATCGGCAATCTCAGCGGGTGAGTTTCGCCATATTCCCGTAATCAAAATAGCGCTGGGGGAATCCAAGCCAAGTTGCTCCGCATAGTTGCGTGATAACTGCTCGGCTTCCACGCCAAGCCAGCCTTTGCGCACGCGGCCAAATTCAACAATATCGTTTAAAGTCGGTAGTGCGACTTCAACAGGAATTGCAAAGCTGATACCGCCGGTAAGGCCTGTATTATCGAGGTTGGCGGTATTGATACCAATAAGACGACCGAAAACATCCACCAGTGCCCCGCCGGAATTACCTGGGTGTATTTCTGCATCGGTTTGAATGAAATTTTCGAACTTGGATATGTTTAGGCTCATATTACGTGCACGAGTAGCGCTGACGATGCCTTGAGTGACAGTTTGTCCCAAGCCAAACGGGTTACCGATAGCCAGTGCAACGTCGCCGACTCTCGGGGGTGTTGAGGTGTCGATCTCGATGGCTTGCAGGTTGGCTAAATCGATTTTTAATACCGCTAAGTCTCTAGCGTCGTTTTTCCCCAATATTACCGCTGCTGCTTCACGGCCGTCCTGTAAGGCAACAATAATTTCGTCAGCACCCTGGATGACATGTTGGTTGGTGAGGATGTGGCCGTTTTCACTCACAATCACACCTGAACCGAGCGAGGACTGCATGCGTTGCTGGCGAGGTATGTCGGCAATATTAAAGTAAAGTCGAAATATTGGGTCATC
The DNA here is from genome assembly GCA_002746115.1 of Alteromonadaceae bacterium. Taxonomy (GTDB): domain Bacteria; phylum Pseudomonadota; class Gammaproteobacteria; order Pseudomonadales; family Cellvibrionaceae. The sequence continues at coordinate 18,497 of NVXL01000066.1, read as the reverse complement.
AAAAAGCGGGTGTCGTTTCTTTTCAACTTGTTTCAGTGTGTAAATACTAACTACTGAGTTGGATGCCTTTTCTACGGCTTGTGAGTAGGATACTGGACCTCGCCAGTCACGCTGAGCCGCATCATTTTTTTGGGCTCCGGTGTTCGGAATAGCAAAATGTTGTGGGAACAATACGATAGCGCTTAGCGCAACCACTAAGCCTGAAATGATAGGCCAACGAATATATTCGATAATTTCTTTTAGGGTGTTCACTATTTGCCGTTGTATTGTCTTTGGGTCAGTGTTTATGGGTCAGTGAGCTTGTGCTGTCTTTAGTTCTGTTTCTGGTGGCTTATGCTGCTCAGAGCTAGATTGTTCCTTTTCGGAATCAATTATATTTTCATTGTTTAGCTGATTGTGAGAAGAGCCTAAGGTTGTAGGTGTTGATGTTTCTTCGGAGCTTGTATCGTTGCTGATGCTTTCTACTTTGTCTGGCTGGGCGCTCTCGGCTTCTGCTGTTGTGTCTTGGGCACCGGGTTGTACTTCAGCTGGGGCTTCAGTATTGGCTGTTTCAAGATGTATAACGCTGGAGGAGTTAAGGATTTTTTGGCGTGTTTCTTCAGGAATCAACTCGCCAACACCTTGTGCTAAGTGGTCGTGGACCTGTTTGTAGCTTTGGTTAAGGTTATCCACTAAGCGAGCAGTTTCCGTGAAATGCTCAGTAACATTGTTACGGTAGCTTTTTAGTTCGCTTGTTGCTTTTTCTAGTTCAGCGGTCGTTTCTTGTAGTCTCTGTTCAAGCTGTTTGTTGTTTGCTGAAGCGGCTATGTTGCGACTTGCCCAAAAGCCGATTGCGCCGCCGAAGCAAATCAGGGCTGCGCCAAGAAAAATAAAGGTCGGTGTTAACACCACGGTTACCCCTCTAAATGATTTTTTTGATAATTGAATGGCTCTATTATAGGCGCCTAGAGGCTTAAATCATTTATAATCGTTGCAATTAATTGCGCTGCTGCGTATTCCCTATCATTTATCGCTTTGTCGATTAGAGTAATTGTTAGCAAGTTTCATGTATAACACCCCCTTAGGTAGATATCAACACGACATAGAGCGAAGCGGTTTCCAGGTTGACGCTTCTCAACAGAACGCTGTGGAACACCTTCAGCGCTTGTTCTATGAGCTTGTCGCGCAAAATGATGATGTTAAGCAAGCTGGGTTTTTTCAGCGTCTAAAAAAGCGTATCAATAAATTTTCAGCCTCACCGCCTCCAATTAAAGGCTTGTATTTTTGGGGCGGCGTTGGTCGAGGTAAGACCTATCTTATGGATTTGTTTTTTGATGCCTTACCCATTGAGCGTAAAATTCGGACGCATTTCCATCGCTTCATGCGGCGCGTTCATGCCGAGTTACGCGAGCTGGAGAATCGTGAAGACCCCTTGGACTTGGTAGCAGAATTATTAGCGGCGGAAGCGAAGGTGATTTGTTTCGATGAGTTCTTTGTCAGCGATATTGGGGATGCGATGATTTTGGCGAACCTGTTCCGAGGATTATTTGAGCGCGGCGTTGTGCTTGTCGCAACTTCAAATATTGAACCAGATAACCTGTATCGTAATGGCTTGCAGCGTTTGCGGTTTATACCGGTAATTAAAATGCTGAATGAGCTGACCGAGGTGGTTAATGTCGATGGTGGAACGGATTATCGCTTGCGCCAACTCCAAAAAGCATCGCTTTACCATAGCCCTCTTGGAGAGGCTTCTGAGCAGGCGCTAGGGGCTTGTTTCGATACTTTGATTGTCGAGCATGGGCTGGTTAGGAACGATGTTGAGATCGAAGTAGAAGGCCGCCTCATTCCGGCTGTGAGAGAGTCAGAAGGCATTGTCTGGTTTACCTTTGGTGAACTCTGTGGCGGCCCTCGCTCCCAGAACGACTATATCCAGCTGGCCTCTGAGTATCACACCCTGATCCTCCAAGATGTGCCGGTACTCGGTGTTGAAATTGATGACCAGGTAAAACGCTTCATTCACTTGGTTGATGAGTTCTACGACCGCAATGTTAAGCTGGCCATTTCGGCGGCAGCAGACTTAGCCGTGCTTTATACAGGCGGGCGCCTGGAGTTTGAATTTCAGCGAACCCAGAGTCGTTTGCAAGAGATGCAGAGCCAAGTGTATTTGACTCTGCCGCATAAGCCATAACATAAGATCTAAGCTAATAACACCTTAAATGTGAATAAAAGCTCGGATGTGCTTGATTTTTAATCTTAATTTCTGTACTATCCCGCATCCTTTTGGGCTGACTTAGCCCTACTCATTTTAGAATTTAGTTTCGTACCTCCGTTTAAGGCAGATATAACATGAAGACTATTAGTGCCAAACCAGAATCAGTTAAACGCGATTGGTACATTGTTGATGCTTCAGGCAAAACACTAGGTAGAATGGCGGCAGAAATTGCTACTCGTCTACGTGGTAAGCATAAGCCTGAATATACTCCGCACGTCGACACTGGTGACTACATTGTAGTGATCAATGCTGACAAAGTTACAGTTACGGGTAATAAAGCAAAAAACAAAATGTATCATCGTCACAGCGGCTACATCGGTAGTTTAAAGTCGATAAGTTTTGAAAAACTTATCGATCATGCTCCTGAGCGCGTTATCCAAAGTGCAGTCAAAGGCATGTTACCTAGAGGCCCTCTTGGGCGCGCAATGTTCAAAAAAATGAAGGTCTATGCTGGTGATGCACATCCGCACGCAGCACAGCAACCTCAAGAACTTAATATATAAGGGCAGCAATCATGGCAGCTGAACAGTATTACGGTACGGGACGTCGAAAAACCTCCACGGCACGTGTATTCTTAACTAAAGGCAAGGGTGTAATCACCGTTAACGGTCGCACTATCGAAGATTATTTCGGTCGTGAAGTGGCGCGTATGATTGTGCGTCAGCCTCTTGAGTGCACTTCAAACGTTGATGTTTTTGATATTAACGTGACAGTTAAAGGTGGTGGTAGCTTCGGTCAAGCCGGCGCTATTCGTCACGGTGTTACTCGTGCGTTAATGGTGTATGATGAATCACTTCGTCCATCATTACGTGAAGCGGGTTACGTCACACGTGACTCCCGTGCTGTTGAACGTAAAAAGGTTGGCCTACGTAAAGCACGTAAGAAACCACAATTCTCGAAACGTTAATACCCTGGGAGGGGCTTCAGTCGCTCTTCCTGTGTTATTAATATTCGACGAAACGCTCAAGCCGAATGGGTTTGGGCGTTTTTTTACGTTGAAGTGTGTGAAACATCAACTATTCATAGGCATAACAGCCCATTGGCTTGTTAGTTCCCTCGAATTTCTTTAGTCTGTCGCCGGTTTCGCCGTGAACACTGTTATCTCTTCTGTCATACAGAGCGTGGAATTGCCGCAATAACGATTACAGCGACTATAGTAATGGTGCTTTGAAGAGACTAGTGATTTTGATGATTTCTTACACAACACAAACTGCTGGCCAGCGCCTGGCAGATCAGTCAAGATTTTGGGAGAGATTACTTCGTGAGTAATGACACAGTTAACGTTAAGCGTCGTCGGTTTTTGACGGCTGCGACGACGCTTGTAGGTACGGTAGGTGCCGTCGGTGCAGCCGTTCCATTTGTTGGTTCTTGGAACCCGAGTGCAAAAGCTAAAGCCGCGGGTGCGCCAGTTGAAATCAATATAAGTAAAATCGAGCCAGGGCAGATGATAACTGTTGAATGGCGCGGTAAACCAGTTTATGTGTTTCGCAGAACCCCCGAAGTTATCGCTCAATTAAGCGAGGGCGAGCAATTCTTGCGGGATCCCGGTTCTGATAAACCACAACAACCAGAATATGCCAAAAATAAAACGCGTTCGATTAACCCAGAAATCGCGGTTTTACTTGGCTTATGTACGCATTTAGGCTGCGCTCCATCCTATCGCCCAGAAGTTGGTGCTCAGGATCTTGGCGGAGACAGTTGGTTTGGTGGCTTCTTTTGTGCCTGCCACGGTTCCAAGTTTGATTTAGCTGGCCGAGTTCATCAAGGAGTGCCTGCTCCTATTAATTTACTCGTCCCACCCCATAAATATTTGAGCGATGACATTATTCTCATCGGCGAAGATCAGGAGGCGTAACATGACATGGCTTAATTCTTTTTGGACTTGGCTGGATGCGCGTTTGCCTGTTCAGCGTGCGTGGGATACGCATATGGGCAAATACTATGCGCCTAAAAACTTTAACTTTTGGTATTTCTTTGGTGTGCTTTCATTGGTTGTATTGGTCAATCAATTATTAACCGGTGTTTGGTTAACTATGAGTTACACGCCAACAGCTGAAGGGGCTTTCGCATCGGTTGAGTACATCATGCGCGATGTTCCCTACGGCTGGTTAATTCGCTACTTGCACTCTACTGGCGCTTCTGCATTTTTTGCTGTTGTTTATCTTCACATGTTCCGTGGTCTTATGTATGGCTCATACAAGTCTCCACGTGAATTAGTGTGGATTTTTGGTATGGTTATCTACGTAGCGCTGATGGCAGAAGCCTTTTTAGGTTACGTGCTTCCTTGGGGGCAAATGTCTTATTGGGGCGCTCAGGTTATTGTTAACCTTTTCGGTGCGATTCCTTATATCGGTGAAGATATTGTGCAGTGGGTTCGTGGTGATTACCTGATATCTGGCGCTACCTTGAATCGCTTCTTTGCGCTTCACGTTGTCGCTCTTCCAATAGTATTGCTTGCTTTGGTTGTTTTGCACTTACTCGCACTTCACGAAGTCGGGTCTAACAACCCAGACGGTGTTGAGATTAAGAAAAACAAAGATGAAAATGGTATTCCTTTAGATGGTATTCCGTTTCACCCATATTATAGTGTGCATGATTTAGTTGGTATTACCGTATTCTTGTTTGTGTTTTTAGGTATTGTCTTTTTTGCACCTGAGTTGAATGGTTTTTTCCTTGAGCACGCAAACTTTGAGGAAGCAAACAACCTTAAAACACCTGAGCACATTGCCCCGGTTTGGTATTTCACGCCATTCTATGCTGTCTTACGGGCAATTACGTTTGATCTAGGTGGCGTATTTACCTCTAAACTGCTTGGTTTTATTGCGATGGCTGCTGCCATTGTGGTGCTGTTTTTCTTACCTTGGTTAGATCGTAGCCCAGTAAAATCTATGCGTTACAAAGGTACTTTCAGCCGCGTTGCTTTGATTGTTTTCGCGGCGGCATTTGTGGTCTTAGGTTATCTTGGAGTGCAGGCTCCAACGCCAGGTAGAACCCTTTTGGCGCAAATATGTACTGTTATTTACTTCGCCTATTTCATCGGAATGCCTTTCTGGACTACCCGAGAAAAGACCCTACCAGAGCCTGAGCGCTTGCAAACTAAAGGTTTGAGTAAAACATTGGTCTGGGGCGCGGTTGCATTATTCGCACTCTTAGTGATTGTGCCAATTAAAGTGGTTGCATCATCCGGAGGCGCTTGTGGCAGTGTACCTTGTGAGCACTTCGAAGCCGATGCCTCTAACAAAGAGTCACTTCAGCGCGGCGCGAAAACGTTTATTAACTACTGCATGGGTTGCCATTCAGCTAACTACTCTCGCTATGAGCGTGTTGCTGATGACTTGGGTATTCCACATACTGTCATGCTTGAGAATTTGCTCTTTTCAGATCAAAAAATTGGTAGTTTAATGACCATTGCTATGAAGCAAGAAGACTCACAGGTATGGTTTGGGGCAACGCCTCCCGACCTTACTTTGGTCACGCGCGCTCGGTCACCGGAATGGGTTTACACCTTTTTAAAGAATTTTTATAAAGATGAATCTCGCCCAAAAGGCGTCAATAACCGCGTATTTGCTAACGTTGGCATGCCGCACGTGATGTTGGAGGTACAAGGTTTAAAAGAGTGTGCTCCGAGCAAAGATGGCCATGGTGATCACGCTGAGTGTGGCTCTTTAGTTCTTGGAGACCTTAAAGGTAGTCAAAGTGATGAAGAATACGATGAAACGATTCATGACCTCGTTAACTTTATGAGCTACCAGGCAGATCCCGTTGCAGACCAACGTGTTCGGATTGGTTTTTTTGTATTCCTATTTTTAGGCGTACTTTTAGTATTCACATCCTTACTCAATCGTGAGTATTGGAAAGATATTCACTAACTGCATTGTTTGAGTCTGGCGGGTTTTTACCCGTCGGCTCTCTTTAATACCCAGATTACCGGCAGATGAATTAAAGGAATAGCAGTTTCGAGCGCATGCAGCGCTAATTTGTTCGGCATAAAGCTAGATGAGTTCGACTGAACTTTAAAGCTAAATGCGTTAGTATTACCCCTTCGCGCTTATATTCAATTTAGAGTTTGATTTATGGCTATGACATCGAGCCGACCTTACATGGTTAGAGCCCTATATGAATGGATCGTTGATAACGATTTCACTCCCCATATTGTCGTCAACGCGCAAGCGGAAGGCGCGGCGGTGCCACAGCAATACGTTAATCAAGACGGTCAAATTGTATTAAACATCGCCCCACGTGCGGTGGCATCTTTAGATCTTGGCAATAGCGCCATTTCCTTTAATGCACGTTTTGGTGGTATCCCAACAGAAATCTATGTGCCCAGCCACGCGGTTCTAGGGATCTATGCCCGCGAGAATGGCCAGGGTATGATGTTTGATGCTGAGCCGGCACCTATACAACCATCTGATCCCGACTCTCCACCGACTCCTGGTAAGAAAACCAAGAAGGAAAGCCCAAAAGCTTCCGAGAAACGCCCTTCATTGCGCGTAGTTAAATAGAATCAGCTAAGCATATCAGTAGCTAGCAATCATTTACCCACCTTAACCACTAACGGTTAGTGGTTAAGGTGCACAATGAGTGATTCGGTCTTGCCCGTACTCCCATTGCTGCACTGCAAGGTGCTTTATCGAGCTTAATCGCTCGGCCGGTCGTTGCATTGGCGGTGGCGAAACGATATCGATGAGCGTAAGCCCGTAACTATCGCTTCTTAGGCTTTAGCTTACTGGATGTACTCGACAGCGCGGATGATTTTGCTGATGCCTTTGGTTTTCTTAATCACGTCTGTAATTTTCTCGGTTTGAATCTTAGTCAAAAGCCCCATCAAATAAACGGTACGATTTTGAACAATCACTTTGACCTTGCCTGAGTCGATATCCTTATGTAGCAACAGTTTGGCTTTAATCTTTGATTTTAGCCATTTATCATTTGCACGTGCGCCAAATCGGCTATTCTCAGCGACAGTGAGTTCATTGTGTACCAAGCGTACGCGATTTACTTTACGTGCCGTCTCGCCCGCGAGTATGCGAGTTTCATTGTTGGGTACCTCACCAGTTAATAGCACAACGGAATTGAAACTATAGACTACTACGTGGGCCTCATCGAGTAATGCAGACGCTTTTCTGATGTTTACGGCAACGATAGTTTTGAGTTGTTTGTCATCAATGTAGCCGCCAAAGCTTCGCTGGCGTGGATCCGTTTGAATAGGATTTTGCGTGGTTGCATCTAGTACTGTGACACAGCCAGAGCAGACGGCGGTGCAAGTTAATACGGTTACAAAGATGAGCTGATAGAAAGTTTTAGTTAACATAGTGATTACACTGATTGGTTTAAGTAATACCGAAAAGCTGGTTGTCGATAAGGTCGCACAGGCAAAAAACCGTTAGCAGGTGAATTTCATGAATTCGGCCGCGTGAATTGATTGACGCGCAGATCTCGATATCATTGACATCAAGTAGCGAAGAAATATCCCCGCCGTCTCTGCCTGTAATCGCAATAACACTCAGCCCGCGGTCGTGAGCTGCGGATGCGGCTTGGATAAGATTGCGGGGGTTGCCGCTAGTACTAATCAAAACTAATACGTCGCCTTCTTGCCCTAGGGCTCGAATGGGTTTTGCAAACACATCAACATAGTGGGTATCGGAAGTGATAGAGGTATAAGTGGCGATATTCGCACCTAACCATATGGCCGGTAAACCTGGCCGCTCTTTCTCGTAACGGTCGATTAATGAAGATGTGAATATTTGAGCAATCGCGGCAGAAGTACCGTTACCGCAGACTAATATTTTCTTCTCGTCCAGTAAGCAGTTAACTAATTTTTCGCTCGCTTGTGAAATGATCGGTGCAAGCTCTTCGCCGACCTGCATCTTTGCTTCCACACTCTGTTGGAATAGGGAATAAACACGTTGAGACATAAATCTATCGCTTCTTTGTTGTCAAAAAAGAGTTGTCAAAAATATTATAAATCAGGTGCGTTCTCGTCACCTCATATAGCTATTCACGCAATGACAAAATTCTGGTGCTAAAACGCGTTTTGAATCCAGTTGATCTCTTGCCCGTCAATGGCCAGTACATCGAAGCGAAAAGGCGATTGGCTATATTGTCGATGCATTTGGGCAAATACTTGAGCTGCGAGTTTTACCTTGCGTTGCTTCGCTTTAGTGACGCTCTCTGCTGCGCTGCCAAATGCATTTGATTTGCGATATTTTACTTCTACAAATGTAATACATTCATTGTCGTTCATGATCAAGTCAATTTCACCGACTTTACAGCGAAAGTTCTTGGTGATGGTGTTTAAGCCCCTATCGCACAGATATTGCTCGGCAAGCGCTTCTGCGTATGCACCTTGGGCGTTGGCGTCCTGGCGTTTTTTCTTAGACTCATCGTGCATTTTGGTTCGGTAAATCACTTAAGGGAAATACCTTACCTCCTGCAAACTGAGCCCAAGCTTGTTCCCTGTGTATTTTTCGTTTTTCATCGAGGCGCAACTTTCCGGTAGAGCCGTAAAACTGAGCTTGCTTAATAAGTTCAAGTTGCTTGAGGCGTGGGTGTAAGTGGTAGGCATCAACCCCTAAAGCGTAGAGTGATTGGTAGTTAGCGTTGTTACCGGTGAGCTGCTCAATGCTGTGTTTTTCTGGCAGTGTTTTATTAAAAAACCAAGGCAAGGTGGTAAAGCGGATGTTATTTAAGTCTCGATCCATTTTGCTATCGACTTTGCCGTTGTAGATTTTACTTGTGGCATATACGGGAAGGTCGCCAGCGTAATGAAAAGCCAAGGTAGGTTTTAGTTGCCTAGCTTGTGAGGGGCGCGCATAGAGGAAAATGAAATCGATATCTTTACGGCGTCGGGGCTCAAATTCCAGTGTTTTACCAATTAACCGCGCTAAGCGCTTACGGCGGTCGTTACTGTAGCTAATATGCATCGAGTCTTTGATTAGCTGTGAATAGGCTTTTTGCTCCAGATAGCTTTGCTCTCGGACAATTTCACCGCCAAGTCTGCTCCAATGTTCTCGGAAACTTGCTGCACTGCGCTGCCCTTGGCCACTATTCTCCACCAATATCATGGCACTACGGTGGCCATCACGCCACGCCTGCAACGCGACTTGCTCCGCCTCATCCTCAACGGCTAAGCCAAATTGAAACATGCCAGGTGTCGAGTCTAGCTCGGCATTAATTCTGTTGAGCGTTAAAGTTGGTACTGGTAGCTCTGGTCTTAGAAGTAGCTGGGCAATACGTTCTTTTTCTAGCGGGCCAATAACAAGCTCAGCGCCTTCACTTAGGGCTTGATCATACAGACTATCAATATCGTCTTTGGATGTGTCGTAAAGCTTAATTATTGGGTGGTTTTCTTGGGAGCTGTTTTGATAATGGGCAGCCAAAATACCATCCCTTATAGCCCGAGCTGCATCTGCGTATCGGCCAGAGAAGGGCAGCAGAATGGCGAGTTGGCGTGGTTGGTCTTGGGATAGCTGCTTTAATAATTGCAAATCGGCCGGTAAGCGTAAGCTGGCGGGGTGAGCTGGCCAATTAAACGCCCAGTTTTCCACAACCTCTAATTGTTGATGTAGTTTAGTTTGATTGTTTTTACTGAGTGTCGCGAGTATGAACCAACCGCGCGCGGTGTCATTGGTTTGCATTTCACTTTCAAGCGCCAAGTCTTCTTGAGGTAGCTCCATGAGTGCTTGCCATAAGTGATCTTGGTTGCGTTCGCGCCGTTCCATATCTTCCAAGAGCATCTCGTCTAATATTAGTCGAGTTTCGATACTCTCTCGATAGTCTCCAACGCTGTATAGCAAATCAGCGCGCAGTTCATGTAGTGCAATTTGTTGAATGATTGTGGCCTGGTCTTCGGCGTTTGAGACATGCCGGCTCCACAAAATGCCTTTGGCTCTAAACGGTTGCCCGTCGATGATGGCCATTTCAGCGTCAAGGAGGGCGTAGGGGATTATTTGTTTGCTCTCTAGTTGTTGCGGGACGAGTTTTGCTAAAGTGTCCCTAGCCCAGTCAATTTCATCAAAATCAATCAAGACTCGGATGATTTCAAGTAATTGCTCGTTACGGTGTCCGGCAAGTTCAGCTTCACGAATCGCTTCAGCGATAGTATCTAAGGTGTAGCGAGGTGGCTCCTCTGTCATGTCTGTTGGGATTGTGGTGGTTGATCCACAAGCGACGACAAAGTAGCTGGCTAAACACAGTAATAGTATTTTTGAGTATCGCCTGATGCTTAAATGTTTGATACCCGAACAAATAGAAGGTGTTACTGTGGTGTTTTTTAATTGAGACGGCAAACCCGTGAAATGATTAATTTTCATTATCGCTAATAAATTTATATCGCTGGAGGTGGGTGTGGAATTTCTAGGCATCTTTCAGTGTATTACCATAGTAGTCAGAAGTAGAAATATAACAAATGAACAATCATAACGCTTTATATATCATCGCAACACCGATAGGAAATCTGCTTGATATGACGCAGCGTGCCGTCGATGTGCTTAAGCAAGTTGACTGCATTGCAGCAGAAGATACTCGCCATAGCGCTAGACTGATGCAACATTATCACATAGCCACGCCATTAATCGCCTATCACGATCACAGCGACGCTACCCAAGTAGCGCGTATTGTTGAAAAATTGCGCGCAGGGCAGTCGGTGGCATTAATCTCTGATGCCGGTACGCCGCTTATTTCAGATCCGGGTTATCGCTTAGTGACCAAGGTGCGTAGTGAGGGTATGACTGTTGTGCCAATACCCGGGCCTTGTGCTGTAATAGCTGCTTTAAGTGCATCCGGCTTACCTTGTGATCGTTTTTCTTTTGAGGGGTTCCCTCCCGCCAAGCAAAAGGCGAGGCAATCCCAGTTTGAAGCTTTGTTAAAAGATACGAGAACGCTGATTTTCTATGAGTCACCTCATCGCATAACGGCCTCACTTGCCGATATGCGTGATATTTTTGGTGGTGATCGTCAAATCGTTTTTGCACGAGAGCTGACCAAGACTTTTGAGACCTTTCTCTCGGGTACTTTAGACGAGATTTGTGTCAAAGTCGCAGAAGATGACAATCAACGCCGAGGCGAAATTGTCGTTATGGTAAGAGGCGCTCAAGAGGAGGAGAAAAGAGAAGCACTGGATGAAGCCACTGAAAAAACAATGCGGATACTCATGCAAGAGTTATCTGTGAAGCAAGCAGCAGCGTTGGCGTCAAAACTTACCGGTGAAAAAAAGAACCGTCTATATCAGTGGGCTTTAGAGCAGCAAGGTAAATAGAGTGGTGAGTTGTTGCTTAGCTTGAAATCTAGGTTTAGGCTTGGAATATACCGCCCAAAACTACCTCTTCCCTGGCACCGGTTGCACCTGTGAGATTACCGGCCAGTCCTTCAATCGTGCGCATTGCAAGCCAAGCAAAAGCAACAGCTTCTACCCAGTCAGCCTCTATGCCTAGCGTATCGGTTGCGCCGATTTTGCATTGTGGTAAATGATACTTAAGTCTAGAAACCAGGTAAGTATTGGCGTTCCCGCCACCGCAGAGATAAATCTCCGTGTAGTTTTGGGCATCTAAGTGCAATTTAGTGGCGCTTGCTATGCTGTAAGCTGTCAGTTCTGTGAGTGTTGTTTGCACATCTACAGGGGAAACATCATTGTGCGCCTTTAATACCTTGTTTAACCATTGAGGGCTAAAATCTTCAGGTCCTGTGCTTTTGGGTATAGCGTGCTCAAAGAACGGATGATCAAGTAAGTGTAATAGCAGCTCCTGATTGATTATGCCGCTGGAAGCCCACTCACCTTGCTGGTCATAGGCTTGCTGGCGTTGGGTGTAGACCCAGTAATCCATCAAAGTATTGCCGGGGCCGCAATCAAAACCAATACAGTCGCCGTTAGTTGGCAAGTAAGTAATGTTAGATATGCCACCGATGTTAATAATGCATCGCGATTGTTGATCACTTCGGAAAAAACTCTGGTGGAACGCTGGAGTCAAAGGTGCGCCTTGGCCTCCTGCAGCCATATCTCTTCGACGAAAATCAGCAACAGTAGTTATTCCGGTTTGTTGAGCGATAACGTTCGGGTCGCCGATCTGTAGTGTAAAAGGGTAGTTAAAGCGAGGCCTATGGCGAACTGTTTGTCCGTGGCTTCCGATGGCGACTACCTCGTCGGCTGAGATATTAGCATCAGCAAGAAGATCAATCACGGCCTGGGCAAAGCGTTGCCCTAACTCGATATCGAGCTCGCCATAAGTATCTAATTCATTAGCACCCGGCTGCGCTAATTGTTTAATTCGCTCCCGCGTCGGGGTATCAAAGTTGTGTTGCAGTGTGCGAAGTACCTTAGGCGTTGCCGAAGAGAAGTCAACTATAGCCGCGTCGATACCATCACCGCTGGTGCCAGACATCAGTCCGACGAATAACTGATTTTTACTCTGTAACATCGGCTTGTTTTGTGACATCACAATTGCGTGGTGTCAGAGCTATTTTCTTCTCGAGGCGCCAATGCGTAGGCGCCGGAGAAGTGTTTTACATTCAACTGAGCAGCCAGAGTTTGAGTTTGCGCTAAAAAGCGTGGGAGGGCTTTGGCGTCAATGGATTGTGCCTTAGGCAGCTTATTTAGGATTGTGCGTGGGTTGCGATGAACACCGTTGGTGAGAAATTCATAGTGTAGATGTGGGCCGGTGGCGTAACCCGTTGAGCCGACGGTGCCGATTTTTTGTTTCTGACGAACCCGTTGACCCGTTTTAACCATACGTTTGTGCAAATGCAGGTATTTGGTTTTGATATTATTGCCATGCTGAATAAATACGTAGTTACCGTTGGCGCGGGAATAGCCTGAACGAATTACCTTACCATCGCCAGACGCCCAAACGGGAGTACCTCGATCAGCAGCATAGTCGGTACCACGATGCGCACGCACTGTTTTATGCACCGGGTGCAAGCGTCTCGGGTTGAAATTATCGCTAATTCGTCGGAAATCTAGAGGTGCACGTAAAAACGCTTTACGCATACTTTTGCCATCAGGAGTGTAGTAACTGGATTGGCCGCTTTTATCGGTGTAGCGTACGGCTCGAAAGGTATCGCCTTGGTTGGTAAACTCTGCTGCGAGAATGGCGCCGTAGCCAATTTTTTCGCCATCTAAAAACTTCTCTTCATAGACAATTTTAAAATGATCTCCCGTCCGAATATCCAATGCAAAATCGACATCCCAGCCAAATATTTCGGCAAAGGACATAATTAAGCCGTCGGATAAGCGCGCATCGACGCCAGCGTTGTACAACGATTGCTTAATAGTCGCTGCGCCGTGAGCCAGTTTAATATCGGCTGTGCGCGAAACTTCAGCGTATTCGTATTTACTTGCGGTATTTTTAAAAGAGAAGCTATCCAACTTGTTAAGTTGGTAGTGGAGCGAGACTAGTTTCTGGTCGTTGGATATTTCAAATGTGATTTTGTGACCAGGGTAAAGCGAGGTTAGACGCTTAGCTTTGGGGTGGCCGTGAATCAATTGCATCATTTGCTTGTCATTTAGCCCGGCGCGCTTAAAAATCTTGGAAAGATTATCACCCGAGCGTACAACTTGAGTTATATTTCTAGTATCGTTTGCTCGCGGCTCACGCAGGGGGTCCATTCTGATCGGTGCTGATTGTTCAAATTCAGCTTTAATTTCGGCTTGCTGTTCTCGGGTGGTCGTCGCAGTTTGCATCGGAATAGTGATGGTGGTGATTTGGCGTTCTAGATTAGCATCTTGTTCAGGCGTTAATAGGAATGCGACTAAACCTAAGCTCAATAGAGCAGCACCTACTAGGTGCGTCGTTGGAAAGTAATGATAAACCCCTGTTTTAGGGTTTTCTTGAGTACTATCAGTAGCTTCCATTGAAACGCTCGGGTTGTGTCTTAAATTCGGTGGTAACTGTTAATTTTATATCAAAAAAATGTCCTAGTTTCATCAATTTTAGGGCAGAAAAGCTGTAGGGCATGATTTTTTTGATCTAAAATAGCGTTTTTTATAATTTTTTGGTATTACTGGCGCTATATCGGCAGTAATACCTTAAGCAGAAGCAGCAGAAGGTTAAGTTGGATGGTTGATATTGATACAACATTATTGGATGAATTACAGGCGCGCGGCCTAGTCGCTCAAATGACAGGCGACAATACTTTGGGGGCACATTTAGCTGAAGCTTCTCGAACGCTTTATTGTGGCTTTGACCCCACGGCGGACAGTCTCCATATCGGTAGCCTCGTCCCCCTGTTAACGCTGAAGCGGTTTCAATTGGCCGGACATAAGCCTATCGCCTTAGTTGGCGGTGCAACCGGTTTGATTGGCGACCCAAGCTTTAAAGCGGCGGAGCGTAAACTAAATACGCCTGATGTGGTGGCGAACTGGGTCGGTAAGTTGCAGTCTCAGGTCTCACAGTTTATTGATTTCGACTGCGGTGAAAGCAGTGCTGTAGTTGTTAATAATCTTGATTGGTTTAACGGTTTAGACGTTCTAGATTTTTTAAGGAATGTGGGTAAGCACTTCTCCGTCAATAATATGATCCAAAAAGAGTCTGTTAAGCAGCGTATTGATCGTGAAGGTGAAGGTATATCCTATACCGAATTTACCTATATGTTGCTTCAGTCCTATGACTTTGCTGAGCTTTACAAGCAGCATAATTGTAGCTTGCAAATCGGAGGCTCTGATCAGTGGGGTAATATTACTGGAGGCACCGATTTAACCCGTCGTATGTATGGCGGTCAAGCTTTTGGTTTGACGCTGCCTTTAGTCACTAAGTCGGATGGCACTAAGTTTGGTAAAACGGAGAGCGGTACTATTTGGTTGGATGCCAATAAAACCTCGCCTTACTCTTTCTATCAGTTTTGGTTGAATACGGCAGATGCTGATTGTTATAAATTCCTTAAGTATTTTACTTTCTTGTCCGTTGAACAGATTGAAGCGATTGAGAAGCAGGATGCAGAGGCGGGTGGCCGACCACAAGGTCAGTCGATTCTTGCTGAAAATGTGACTGAATTGGTACATGGTGAATCCGGCTTGGCCGCCGCGAAGAGTATTACCAGTGCCCTCTTTAGTGGTGAGCTATCGGATTTAAGTGAGGGTGAATTAGAGCAGTTAGCACTCGATGGTCTTGATAAAAGCGAGTTAAATACTGAAGGGCTAAGTAAACCGCTAACATCATTGCTAACCGATTGTGGTATGGCAAAAGCAGGGCGCGAAGTGAAAGATGCTTTGGCTCGATCGGCGGTTTTAATCAATGGCGAAGCAAAGAAAGCTGAAGATAATATGAGTACTGCCGAGTGTTTTACACGTGAAAAAGCGATGTTCGACCGCTTTTTCATCGTCAAGTTAGGTAAGAAAAAATACCACCTATTTGAATTGGTTTAATTGGTCGTATTTGTTACTCGCTTTCCAGTGCTTGGATTTTTTTAATAATGGATGAGGTTGAGCGACCCTGTACAAATGGCAGGGTTTTAACCTCTCCTCCGTTTCCTGTAACACAGTTGTACCCAACAATATCTTCTACGATATAGTCGCCACCTTTACATAGAATATCCGGAAGTATGTGTTCTATTAAGTTGAGCGGCGTATCCTCGTCAAAATCAACGACCCAGTCCACGCAATTTAATGAGCCCATAACCAGTAAACGCTCATCAAGAGGGACGATTGGTCGGCTAGCGCCTTTAAGTCTACTTATAGATGCGTCACTATTTAGCCCTACAACAAGCTTATCGCCTAATTGAGAGGCCTGTTGTAGGTAGCTTACATGCCCAGAATGTAATATATCGAAGCAGCCATTCGTGAATACGATACGCTCTCCTTTTTGTTTGGCGAGCTGGACTTGCTGTTTCAGCGTTTCTAAATCCACAGCTCCTCGTATTAAGTCATTGTCTTGTGCGGCGATCGCGGTTTGTAATTCATTTTTGTTGACGGTGGAGGTACCGAGCTTGCCTACAACTACTCCAGCGGCGAGATTGGCTAAACGCATAGCGGTTTGGGCGTCTGTGTCTGAGGCTAGGCAAGCGGCCATGGTGGCGATGACTGTATCGCCCGCGCCGGTAACGTCAAACACATCCCTTGCTTGGGTTGGAATTTGTGTTGGTGCTTTATCCTTCTGAATGAGCGCCATGCCTTTTTCACTGAGGGTAAGCAATATAGCTTCTACATTTAACTTCTGACGTAATTCTTCGGCTTTGTTAATGGCGATTTCAGTGGTCGCGCAGGAGCCAACAATAACTTCTAGCTCGCGTAAGTTAGGGGTGAGTAGTGTTGCTCCCTGATAGCGTTCGTAATCTTTGCCTTTAGGGTCGATTAGTATCTTAACGTTGTAGCGTTTACATAATTGAATAATGGCTTGGCTATCGTGCACTGTGCCTTTGTCGTAATCAGAGATCACTACAGAATTCACTTCGGGCAAAATCCTTTCTATGCTACTTAGTAATTCATTCTTGGGTGTATTGTGTAGCTTTTCTTCAAAGTCTAAGCGCAGTAGCTGTTGATGACGACTGAGAATGCGTAACTTGGTAATAGTTGGGTTGTTCTTATCTATTATCAGCTGATGCCCTATACCTGCTTTAGTGGTTAACTCTCGTGCTATCTGACCTTCCCTGTCATCCCCAACGATTCCGCATAATGTAGTGTTGCAACCTAGTGTGCTTAAGTTTAATGCGACGTTACCGGCACCGCCTAAGCGGTTTTCTGTGTCGGTGACGTTCACCACTGGAACAGGCGCCTCGGGAGATATCCGTGAAGTATTGCCGAACCAGTATCGGTCGAGCATGATATCTCCAATTACGAGGACTTTGGCTTGATCAAAATTAGGGAGGGAGGCGCTCATTAATTTTCCATTACAAATAGATAGCTGGTATGAGTTCGGTGGTCAGGTGGATTTTACTGCGGTTTTGCTTAGCTAATTGTCAGTGATTTGAGTTTGTTGTTACGCTTTAGCAGGGATTTGATCTCGGTAAGTACCTTGTCTGGGGTAATCTCTTTCATGCATTGATATTGTTTTTTACAGGTTGGTTTAGTCTTGCATGGGGAGCAATATCTGTCGAGATAAATGATACTGCTTTTCTCGTGCTCACCATAAGCGTAGGGGTGTGAAGCACCGAATAAGGCAACCGTTGGTGGTGAAAGCGCATGCCCAAGGTGGGTAAGTTCGGTATCAACACCGATCAAAAATTGCGCCTTGTCTATAATAGCAGCGCATTGCATAGCTGAGGCTTTTCCGGCCAGATTGGTTGCACCGCTCACTCGGGCGATCTTTTCGCAGTAATCCCATTGATCTTCGTCTCCAAGGATAAGCGTTCGTAATTGGTATCGCCCGCGCAGCCTAAGCGTTACTTGTTGCCAATAATCAGTGAACCACTGCTGTTGAGTAGTCGCGGCAGTTGGGCATATCACTAAGTAGTCTGAGTTTCCGATCTTCTCTTCAACCAGTTCTCCTGCAGTCATGCGTGTTTCCATCGGGATGTTGAGGTTCATTTCCCATTGGCTGTCAGAGTAACCCAGTTGATTTGCTAGATAGCGATATTCGGATCCAACTTGGGTGCGGTCGCCCAAAATTTTAGATATCCGTTTTGTTAAGAACCAGTTGTGCGAATCCTCTCCGCTAAGGCCGATTCGATGCAGTGCGCCGGATAGCATAGCGAGTAATCCGGTGTCGGGCTGAGCTTGAAGGTCGATGGCGGTGTCGAAGTGATAACCTTTAAGCTCTTTATGCATCTGCAGTACGCATTTTATGAGCGTCACGAACTTCCTTTTTTTTAATAAACGCTTCCATAAATTACGGTCATATATAAGAACGTTGTCTATATCGGGATTGTTGAGTAGCACATCTTTAAATTCGGGTTGCACTAGCCAGGTGATATGAGTTCGTGGTGCGCTACGTTTAATGCACTTCGTGAGCGGAATGGCTAAGACGATGTCGCCTAGTGAACTGGCTCTTATAATAAGAACGGACTTCTTTTGGTGATTCTTCCGCATGAGTGTGCCCGGGTTGATTAGGTTGCGAAGATATGTAGCCGGAATAATTTAGCGCATATTACCTTGGATGCTGGGGCTTATGTGAAAAGGATGTGCGGGATTTGAGTCTTTTAGAAATAAAACACAAAAAGTAGTTGACCCGTGGAAGTCATATCGTTATAGTCCGCCTCCCTTGAGCAAGGGCAGCTTTGAAGCGAAGCAGTAAGTCACTTCGAAGTCGATTTTTTTAGCTTGTTTTGTTTGATCTAGGCAGTGTTTTTTAACTACCAAAAAAGAAGATCGAAGCGAAGCAAA
>NVXL01000065.1 GCA_002746115.1 Alteromonadaceae bacterium | reverse complement strand
AGGCGCAGAACGAGCATATACTCTTAAGCTTCGTTCCAAAGTTTTATCCCCACGCATCAGAGTGAGTTTAATCTCCTGACCAGGCTTAAATGCTCGCAGWTTTTGTGCRTAATCMCGCAGYGATAAAAGSTTTTTCTYGTTTAGCTTAATGASGATATCTCCYGTTTGAATWCCAGCTTTGGCTGCSGCCGAATTGGGTTTAAGYTCTTCAACCCGCACRCCGACTCCGCTATAAGTAAAGTCCGGCAAGATRCCGGTGGCCACTTTYCGCAGGCCCGCTGGCGTCACGGTTTTTACYCGGYKGGGWTCCGAACTTCTATTCAAARCAATATTYGCTGCYACATTTARCAGGGGTTCTCGCTCGCTAAGATAATCCAAGGCCTCTAACACCACCTCCGCCACYTTAAGCATRCCCGCGTAGTCGAGTTTATCTGCGGTGTCRCTGGTTTGGTGAATATCAAAGTGTGCRCCTGAGAATATATGCACAGCGGGGATACCGGCGTCTAAAAACGCGCTGTGGTCACTACTGCGAAGCGTCGCTTGTGTCTTGTTTGCTTTTACCACCTGAATTGGCTGGCCTGTCACATAGGCAATACCACGAAAAATATGAGGCCATTCATAGGCGCTATCCGCGCCAAATACTTGTATGGCTTTACCATCTAAACGGCCGACAGTATCCATATTGATGTTCGCAAAAATATCTTCTGCGGGGTATTGCACCGCGTCTTGCAAATACGCGCGCACACCTTGTAAGTCGTGTTCTTCGGCAGAAGAGGCCATAAATATAAGTGTTCGCGTTGGGTAACGGTGTTTTAAATACTGGGCTAAACTTAACAAAATGGCCAAGCCACTGGCGTTATCGTCGGCACCTTCGTAGGGTTTACCATTTTTGTGCATACCCAGATGGTCATAGTGGGCGCTGATCACAATTGATTGTTTGGCAAGATTGGGGGCAGTGCCTGGGATAATGCCAATCAGGTTGTCRCTCGTAAATTCGACCCCGKCTACATTGGCYGTAAAMGGGTGGCGATAATTCGGGTAGTTATTTAAAGGCACAAGRCCCGCTTGTTTAAACTGCTGCTCTAAGTAGTCTGCCGCTAGCGTTAAACCGTGGGTGCCCAAGCCGCGTCCTTGCATTTTTAATTGTGTGAGTTGCTTAACATGTTGTTGCATATCATGTTGAGAAAACTGTGCAGGCAAGCTGGCGAGAGCAGGGCGGGTGTCTATTGTGGTTTGGTTAATATTTACTGTTTCAAAGCTGTGTTGTAATGCAGAGCCTGTGATACGCCAGCGCCCTTTTAATATATTCTCCGCCCCCGCGCCTTCAAATGCTAAATAACTATATTTACTATAATGCGGAAGTTTCTTGGCTAAAGCCGGTGCCGCCTCTGACAGGGCTAAATGTAAATAAATACGTGTGTGCTCGGGTTTTTCGGGTGCACGAAATACTCTCAGCTCGCTGTTATTGCTAGCCTCTTGTATAGCTGAGGTGATTTGGGTGATTTGCTTTGCATGCGTTTTAAAAAGCCCGGGGGTAAACTGGTTATTATCACCGAGTATCCAAATATTGGCCGAGTCAGGTAATTGGCTTAAGCTGTTATCCATTACCGTTTTTGTATTGATGTCGGCTTGGCGCCATTGGTCAATTAAAGTGTGGTAACCCGCTAGGGTTTGCGCATCGGCTTGCGAAGGCAAGATAAAAAGGCGAGTTTTCTGTGCAAAAGCTTGACCCAGGCTTGCGGCGGTTTCATTAGGATCTAAGCCGCGCATTAATTGAAACTGCGGGTCGAGGGTGAGCGCTTGAGGTTTGAACTCTGAGTCAATCACAAAACTTTGGTTTTTTTCTGTCATGTGTAAATACCGAATGGGCAAGACGCCTTGTGCGGTATTTAATTGAACGGGAATCTGTAAATCAAAAGCGGGTCCTGTTTGTTTTTGTTGCAGCGTCAGTTGTAAAACGAAGTCATTGTCGTTGTTTTTACTGCGTTTGACTTGGAATAAGTGTAAAAGCGGAATATCTGACCGCTGTAGCCATTGCCTAAAAAACGTCGTCAGTGAGCGGCCGCTGCTGTGTTCAAAGGCTTGCTGTAATTGTGCGTAACCGGCTTGTTTAAAGCGATGCTGTTCGTAAAAGTACCGTAGCCCCTGAACAAAAGCTTGTTCGCCTATTTGTGTTCTCAGCATTTCCCAGACCATCATGCCTTTTACATAACCCACCGCCTCCGTTTTTGCGTCGTGACGCGAGCGAAAGTCCGCCAGCGTTAAGCGATTGTCGGCGGGCACATTGTGGGTGTAGCGCAGCAGTGCATCGCGCCGATAATCCCGTGCGCGCGTGTTTTGTTCGGCAATTAAGTGGTCGGCTAGGTAGGTGCTTAAACCCTCGCTCCAGTTGCCTTGCTTGGGGTCGACAAATACGCCGTTGCCCCACCAGTTGTGCAGTAATTCGTGGGGGTAAGAGGAATGTAAAATAAAAGGAAAGCGTAGAATTTTAGAACCCAACAAGGTAAACCCGGGCATGCCAAGGCCGCTTTCCCAAAAGTTTTCTACCACTGCAAAGCGCTGGTAAGGGTAGGCGCCCAGTAGGGGCTCGTACATACGTAAATAACGTGCCGCCGTGGCCATATATTTTTGCGCAAGCGCATCGTCTTTGTTATCAAGGTAAGCTTCCAGTGTGATAGGCCCTTCAATTCCTGTCACGCTATCTTGGTAGTGTTCAAAAGTGCCGGCAATGAGATAGATACCTTGGCTTGGTTTTTGTAACGCGGGTAAAGAGATGTCTTGCCAGTTAGGTGGCAGGTCAACTTGCATTCGGTACTGTAACAAATCGTTAGAGAACTGGGGGTACCAATAGCTGCCCTGACTTAGGTAAACCCCGTTTGGACTAATGATTCCGGGTGTCGTACCTTGGCTTCGGTCGGTGGCGGTCTGCGGCTTTACTGGGTGGTTTATAATTCCACTGTAGGTTAACGACAATGTCTTTAATGTTTGGTTTGGTAGCCTATAGCTGCGGTACAGTATGCTTTCACCCTGTGTGGTTAGGGGCACAGAACTATATGAAATCCGTAAATTTTTATGCAGTTTAAACTCAAGAAAGCCAAGGCTGTGCTCGGGTAATTGGATTTTATCTTCAACAAAAATGAGGGATTGTTCTGGCTTGAGCTGAACGTCAAGCTCATGGTAAATAAGCGAAGTAACTGGTGATGTATCGGCATATATATGTGTGTAGGCTAAACTCAACAGCATTGCCAATAGGTGTCTAGCTATTATCTTTACCATGTTTAGTGACGAACTCATTGTGGTATGTCGCGCTGGCGTAAAAAAGAAATAGGCGAAGATGCCGTCGCTATAACGATGTTTGATGATAGCAGTTTCACTCATCTAACAGTAGTTGTGTCTTAAAGGCCAATTTAAACCACCAAGTCGGCTCATTTTTTGAAAATTGAAATTTATTGGAATGTTGTTTTAGGTGCCAGAATTTGCATTTCATGCAGTCACCACCACAGCAAGGTCAGGGAGGTCATTTGTGTAAAATAGGTAAGAGCGAACCTTTTTTGTATTTTTACTCTTAAATAATACAGCTTATCAAATGAGAATTTACCAATCACACTTGCTATACTACGATAAGTTGTATCATTCACGATGCATCAATAATACGCGCAATGTAAATGCCCTCAAATAGTGTAACTTGCTTGCTATGGTTCTATCTGTTTTCATTATTAGTATTTCTATCTGCTTGCAGTTAGTAGCAGGTATTCTAGCCTATCGATTGACTCGTACCATAGGCTGGAAATCTGCTTGGTCGTTCATTGCCTTAGCCTTGTTCCTTATGGGCTTGCGTCGAAGTATTAGCTTGATCCAGCTGATTCAATCAGAAAGCCCGGTTGGCAGTCATATTCCAGAATTAGTCGCGTTGACTATTTCGGTAATCATGGTTGTTGGTATTATCAGACTAGGCTCTTTATTTCGCTCTAGCTTGGAATCTCAACTCAAATTGAAGAAAAGCGAAGAAGATTTTCGTGAGTTATTTGAACATAGCGAGGTATCGATTTGGCAAGAAGATTTTTCAGGTGTGTACAGTGGCTTAGAGGAATTACGAGAAAAAGGCGTTGATGATATTCGTCGATACTTAGGCGAAAACCCTGATGTGGTACTGGCGTTGGTGAAAAAAGTTAAGGTTCTCAAGGTTAACTCCGCAAGTGTCACGTTGTTTGGTGCAAATTCTGCCGCTACATTAATCCATAGCGTAAGTTCAACCTTCGGTAAAAACGCTATGGATGTTTTTATCAATGAACTTTGTGCTATATGGAACAAGGAGAGCTATTTTCGCTCAGAGGCAGAGTTTAAACGGCTCGATGGCTCTTCTTTAACATGCCTGTTGTCCATGCCAATTCCAAGTTCGCAGGTGGGGTTCAGTAGCATTCCTGTGAGTATGTTAGATATCTCTGAGCGTAAATCGATTGAAAACGATCTGCGAAGTAATTCTGAGCGATTTGAGCGCTGGAAGGCATCTAATTTTATTGGAATATTGCAGTTCGACGCCAACGGAGGGGTTAGTGACGCGAACGATGCCTTACTGGAGATGATAGGCTATTCCCGGCAGGAGTTACTAGAAGGCGCTTTGAATTGGGAGACTTTGACGCCAACGGAGTTTTTACCCAAAGACTTAGCGGCAATGGAAGAAGCGTCTGTTAAGGGGTTCTGGACGCCGTTTGAAAAAGAATACGTGCACAAAGACGGTCATCAAGTCCCCATTATTATCGGAGGTTCACTCTTTAAGGATGCACCCAATGAATACATCGTCTTTATTATTGATTTGAGTGAGCAGAAAAAAGTATCGCGAGAAAAAGACGTACTGTTTGAGATGTTGGAATCTAAAAATACGGAATTGAAGCGAGCCTACGATAAGGCGCTTACGAAAGAAAAAGAGCTACAAGACACTCTTAATTTTATGTGTGACCCCGTCATCACTATTGATCAAAATGGTGTGATAGCGAGCTTTAACCCTGCAGCCGAAACGATGTTTGCTTATATGGAGAGTGAGGTTTTAGGGAAAAATATTGGTATTTTAATGCCGGATGCCATTGCTCGTGAGCATGATGGCTATCTGCAACAATATGCTGATACGGGAGAAAGTAAAATGATCGGGATAGGTAGAGAGGTTGAAGGCTTACGTAAAAATCGCCAGTGTTTTCAATTGCGTTTGTCGGTTGCCGAGCTGCCCATTGGCGAGAATGGCAAACGACGATTTATTGGAAGTTGCGTTGATTTAACCGAGTTGAAAAAACAAGAAGAACGCAATCACCGCAGCCAAAAAATGGATGCATTGGGGAATCTCACTAGCGGCATTGCACATGATTTCAATAATATCTTGGGGATTGTGCAAGGCTACGCTGGCTTGCTGGAGGACGGACTAGATGGTCAGAGTGAACTACTTGGGTTTGCTCGCCAAATAAACTACGCCAGTGATCGTGGAGCCAAATTAACTCAAAAGCTGCTAGGGTTTTCACGGAAAAAAACACCCAATGCCACTAACGTTGACGTTAATCAAGTCTTGCAAGGGCTAAAAGGGGTTCTAGAAAAATCGCTTACGGTAAGAATTCGTTTGTCACTCGATCTGGACGAAAGTATTTGCCCTGTGTGCTTAGATCAAAGCGAACTAGAAGATGCTGTTTTGAATATGAGCATCAATGCTATGCACGCCATGGACGGTCAGGGAGAGTTAACACTAAAAACGCAGGAATGCAGTCTAGATGAGGCTAGCGCAAGAGCTTTGCAGTTGCAAGCCGGTAATTATGTGCTGCTTAGCCTGACGGACAATGGTTGTGGTATGGATGATGAGACGAGAGAGAAAGTCTTTGAACCGTTCTTTTCCACCAAGGGCAATGACGGGACAGGGCTGGGCTTGAGTCAGGTCTATGGGTTTGTGACAAGTAGTCAGGGTGTTATTAAGGCGTATTCCAAAGTGGGTCACGGAACCTGCCTTTCGCTTTATTTTCCTTGCTGCCTAGATACTAAGAAAGAAAAAACGGAGAAAGTGCGGGTTGCCAATAGTTATCGAGGAACGGCACGTATTTTACTGGTGGACGATGAGCCTGCGATCCGTCACTCGGTTAAAATGCTATTGTCGCGAAAAGGATATAGCGTGATTACAGCGGAATGCGCGAAAGAGGCCTTAAACATATTAAGTAAGCAGTCAGTCGATGTCTTGTTGTCCGATATAATTATGCCAGATATGGATGGTTATGAGCTGACTACCATAGTGAGAGAAAGGTATCCATCGATCAAGATACAGCTCGCAAGTGGTTATGCGGATGAGCGTCATGCGGGTAAAGCGGATGAGAGCTTAATTCAGAATATGCTCAATAAGCCCTATAGATCAGCACAGCTTTACGAGCGAATCTGGCGGCTATTAAATACTTGATCTCGTTTTAGTGCGGATAATCGAGATCACCAAAATATACCACTCAAGGTTAATATCGTTATGCAATGGAAGCCACGATAATGGCATAATACTAAATGTCTAATACTCAATGGTATTGGACATAGCGAGCGTTAAGGTGAGCTCTACTGTTAGCTTAACTTAGCGTTTATCTTTACACTATGGCTGTGCAATACTTCCACTCAGCGTCTAACTCAGAACCTCTTTCAGAAAATTAACTTAAGGCAAGTAACCTTTGTGCTTGGAGAGATTAGCAATGTCAGTAAATGCATGGTGGCAAAGCGCCGTAATTTATCAGATCTACCCTCGAAGCTTTAAGGATAGTAACGGTGATGGCATCGGTGATATTGCCGGTATTATCGAGAAGCTTGATTACGTGACAAGCCTTGGTGTTGATGCTATATGGGTATCACCATTTTTCAAGTCGCCGATGCGAGATTTCGGTTATGACATCAGTGACTATCGCGATATTGATCCGATGTTCGGCACGCTTGATGATTTTGATCGTCTGCTAGAAACGGCTCATTCCAGAGGCCTTAAGGTGATTATTGATCAGGTCTTAAGCCACACCTCGGATCAACACAGTTGGTTTCTAGAGAGTCGAGAATCTCGCGGCAACACCGACACAGGTACGGGCACTAACAGTAAGGCCGACTGGTATGTCTGGGCTGATGCGCGCAGCGATGGCTGCCCACCGAATAATTGGTTATCTATTTTTGGCGGCTCCGCTTGGCAATGGGAACCACGTCGTGGTCAGTATTATCTCCACAACTTTTTAAGCAGTCAGCCAGATTTAAATTTTCACAACCCGGCTGTGCGCGAGCAAATCTTGAGCGAGGTGGAATACTGGCTTAAAAAGGGCGTGGATGGTTTACGTTTGGATGCGATTAACTTTTGTTATCACGACGAGCAATTACGAGATAACCCACCCAAACCTGAAGAAGCACGGCAAGGCCGTGGATTTAGTAACGACAACCCTTATGCCTATCAATACCATTATTACAACAACACGCAAGCAGAGAACCTAAGTTTTCTCGTCGAGTTAAGAGCCCTACTCGATCGTTATCCTGGCACCATGTCGCTTGGAGAAGTCTCCTCTGAGGATTCTCTAGCGACAATGGCGGAATATACCGCTGGCGATACTGGATTACACACGGCCTATAGTTTCGAATTACTCGTTAACGAAATCTCCGCCGAGCATATTCGCGATACCATCACCCAATCAGAAATCGCCATGAAAGGTGGCTGGCCATGTTGGGCCGTCGGTAATCATGATGTCTCACGTGTGGTAACCCGCTGGGGCGATGGCACAAATGATGTTCGGCTCGCCAAGATGATAAACATGTTATTGGGCTCATTGCGTGGCAGCCTTTGCAGTTATCAAGGTGAAGAGTTAGGTTTGCCTGAAGCGGATATTCCATATGAGCTACTACAAGACCCTTACGGCAAAGCTTTTTGGCCCAAGTTTAAAGGCCGCGATGGCTGTCGTACGCCAATTCCTTGGGACAAGCGCGCGCAAAATGGGGGCTTTAGCGAAGCGGAGCCCTGGTTACCAGTCCCCTCCTCCCATCGGGAGAAATCGGTTAACGTTCAAGAGGATGATCTTAGTTCTACCTTGAATCATTATCGTGAATTCTTTCGGTGGCGCAAGCTCCAGCCCGCATTAAAATGGGGAGACATTGAGCTCCCGGTGTCGTCAGAGAACCTACTTATCATCGTTCGTCGACATGAAGAGCAAACGCTTTTTATTTACTTTAATTTAGGTGATGAGGATGTGACGTTTGAGGCGCCGAAAAACGGTAGCGTTATCTCGCAGTTTAGTCAGTGTAGTGCGGTTGATGATGCGTCTAAGTGCAGGTTGCCAAGTAAGGGGGCGGCCTTTTTTTGGGTTTGATTAGATTTACAAATACTACAATTCGGTAAGGTCCCCATAAGCATAATCTGGGGTTGCCGCCGAATGGGAAAGAAAATTTTATTGGAGGGCCTTTAATTGGATGGCCAAAAAAAGGTTGACCACTACACTTAAGCACATTATCTGCCTCAGCAAAAGATGTTATGTTTAATCGGAGAAAATTGTAGAATATGAAAATTATATTTTTAATATGTATATCTGTTTTTGTTTGTGGATGCTCGTCTGTTCCTGTTGATCATACAGAGATAGTAATTCCTGAAGTGAAATCACCACATCTTTGGTCAGGGCATAAAAAACTAAAATACAGTGCAAACCTTTGCTCTGTAAAAGGTGAGAGCATATTGAAATCCCTAGGGTTCAAGTCTGTAGTTAAAAATTCAAATAATGTATATGGTAAATTTAACGACAATACTGCAGCTATTAAATGCGTACCAAATGGAGATGGTTCATTTGTGTATACAGCTGTTGCAGGCCCAATTAGAGATATAGTTGAACGCCTACGGAATGAAATAGTGTGGAAGTTGTGAGCAGAACAAATTTAGCCAAGATGGTGCGGGTGATATAAATATTAACAGCTTCCATACCCGGAAGTCGTCATCTCGTGGTTGTTTTGCGTGGCTTATTCGTCATTCGTGATTGATCGGAAATATCGAATTTAAGTATCTAGTTGATGGCTTGAAAAAGCCTCCAGTGGGCATCCTGCGAGTTGTGTTTTTACAGGTATTGACGAATATGTCCCCTCTTTTTTAAGTCATTTCCAGAAAAATCTCATAGATCGTAATTATCGTTTTTCCTAAGCCTAATTGTTGTGCATGGCTGGTTTGAAAAACATATTTGTATTTTTTGGGGGCGGGCTTCGAGAAAAAAGGAGTTGATTGTCGAAAAGTGTTCATATACCGTAATGCTACAATTCTTCTTGGTGTAGGTTTAAATTGTGCTAACGCGCACGCTTTTAACGTACTCTAAATAGAGTTGTAATTCAGAATTACATAAAGGCTACAAACTCGCTGGAGTTAGGGTGAGTTTAAAATAATAAATACTTCTAATAATAAATAAAGAGAAGACTAATGAAGAATATCGACTCAATCGTTCCAAATCAAAAATGTAGGGGTGCGTCACATGCCTCTAGGATCTTTAAAAGAAGGACGCTCGCTAAGGCGGTTGGCCTTGTAGCCCTTTTAGGCGCTGCCGGTGTCGCACAGGCAGCAGACTGTACGGGCGTTAATGTATATCCCAACTGGACTGCTAGTGATTGGTCTGGCGGACAGCCTAATCACAGTAACCCCGGGGATCAGCTGGTACACCAAAACGCTTTGTACAGCGCAAATTGGTACACAGCGACAACGCCAGGAAGTGACCCAAGCTGGTCATTATTAGGCAGTTGTGATGGTGCCTCTTCAAGCAGTTCCAGTTCTTCAAGCAGCTCTAGCTCTTCAAGCAGTTCCAGTTCTTCAAGTAGCTCTAGCTCTTCAAGCAGTTCCAGTTCTTCAAGCAGTTCTAGCTCTTCAAGTAGTTCCAGTTCTTCAAGCAGTTCTAGCGGTTCAACAGGTAACGTTTGTGATGGCATAAATGTACACCCAGATTGGACTTCTGCAGACTGGAACGGCGGACCGTTTAACCATGCTGAGGGTGGCGAGCAACTCGTACATCAAAATTCTTTATATCAAGCGAACTGGTATACCAACTCTATACCTGGCAGTGATGCGACTTGGACCTTGGTAAGCGCTTGTGGCGCCAGCACTAGTAGTTCTAGTAGCAGCTCAAGTTCTTCAAGCAGCTCAAGTTCCTCTAGCTCTTCAAGTAGCTCAAGTTCTTCATCCACTACCTCTAGCACTTCTTCAAGCTCCAGTAGTTCTTCATCTTCAAGCTCTTCAAGTACCTCTAGTGGCGGCACCGGTGCTGGTCATGATAACCCTTGGGCAGACGCTCAGCTTTACATAGATCCAATTTGGTCTGCTAAAGCGGCCGGTGAGCCTGGTGGTAGCGCGATTTCTGGTTTCAACACGGCTGTTTGGATGGATCGCATTGGCGCGATTGAGCCAACTGAAGGTATGGGTCTACGTGCTCACTTAGACGAAGCACTTCTACAAGGTGCGGACACGTTCATGTTCGTATTCTACGACCTACCAAACCGTGACTGTAATGCGCTTGCTTCTAACGGTGAATTACGCATTTCTGAAAACGGCTTCCAGCGTTATGTTGATGAATATACGGCTGGTATCATCGATATCGTGAGTGATCCTGCTTATTCGTCATTGCGCATCGTGGCGATTGTTGAAGTGGATTCACTGCCTAACTTGGTCACTAACCTAGGCGTAGCTGATTGTGCTGAAGCGAATGGACCTGGAGGCTACCGTGATGGTATTCGTCACGCGTTGAATCAACTATCTACCGTTCCTAATATCTACAGCTATCTTGATATCGGTCACTCTGGCTGGTTAGGTTGGGATACTAACTTCGGTCAAGCGGTGACGCTTATTGGTGAAGTCATTGAAAGTACTGATAGCGGTTGGGAYAGTATTGCAGGTTTCGTCAGTAACTCGGCTAACTACACGCCTGTTGAMGAGCCTTACCTACCGGATCCAACTTTGATCGTTGGTGGTAACCCGGTTCGCTCGTCTTCCTACTATGAGTGGAACCCGTACTTTGGTGAGTTAGCCTTCGTTCAAGATTGGCGTGAAGCTATGATTGSTCGTGGCGCTCCTACCACTATCGGTATGTTGATYGAYACGGCTCGTAACGGTTGGGGYGGTCCAGATCGTCCTACAGCTACGAGTACATCGACTGACCTTGATACTTATGTAGATGAGTCTCGTATTGATCGTCGTTTCCACCGTGGTAACTGGTGTAACCAAACTGGCGGTGTAGGTTATCGTCCACAAGCTAACCCAGCACCGGGTGTTGATGCTTACGTTTGGATTAAGCCACATGGTGAGTCTGATGGTATTTCCGATCCAGACTTCGAGATCGACCCTAACGATCCTGCTAAGCAGCATGATGGAATGTGTGATCCTCTTGCGAATAGCACTGAAAACAATGCTGTAGGCACTGGCGCACAAGCCAATGCTCCACATGCTGGTCGTTGGTTCCCTGAAGCCTTTGGTGTTTTATTAGATAACGCTTATCCACCACTCGACTAATGTGTTGAGTTATAACTTTGTAGCTAAACTACTTGTTGGTTAAGTATTTAGCTTGCAAGCTGACGGGGCCTTCGGGCCCCGTTTTATGTTTCCCTCCCCCTATTTTGTATTTAATTCCCTATCTCGGAACGATTTCATCTCTACGGCTGAGGGCGATTTGCCGACGAGCAACATTAAAATAGTCGCTTGCAAGAGCGTTTACTTATAAGGTTCGGCGAGTTTTTCGTGCATTCGAGCTTGGCAATATAGCGTGCTACGTATAGACTTTCGAGAAAGAGATTGATAGCCAGAATTAATTTAATTAGGTCGGCGGGTAAAAGCATCAATATAAAATGGAATACTATCTATCAATCATAACATTTACATTCGTAGCCGGAATTACTCCCGGGCCAAATAGCTTAATGTTACTGGCGTCGGGTTTGAACCACGGAGTCCGACAATCCATTCCCCATTATTTGGGGGTTTGCATTGGCTTTCCGGTCATGGCGACGATCATGGCCTTTGGCATCGGTGCCTTATTTAGAGGGTATCCAAACATCTATCTTTATTTAAAAATATCGGGAATTGTATATCTGCTGTACCTTTCATGGAAAATCGCAAATACAGGAAATCCAAGCTCTGGCGCCAAAATACGAGAACCGTTTACATTTATACAGGCCGCCATGTTCCAATGGCTAAACCCTAAAGCATGGGTTATTGCACTTGGTGCGCTCGCAGCGTTTACAAGCCCTGAAAATTTTATTTTTGGGGCGACGGTTGTTATAGTAAGTTATTTCTTTATGGGTTTTATTTGCATGGCGTGTTGGCTAATGTTAGGTCAAAGCATGCAAAAGTTTCTGAGCAATAGCAAGCGTACTCACTACTTCAACATACTCATGGCAGTATTACTCGCCTTATCTGTTATACCGATGGCGTTTACAGATTTTAGTGACCTCACTTAGCAGCCCACAAATAGGCCTCTTAGCCTAGGTTATGTTGTTTTTCAAACATTTCTCTATTTCTTCACTCAGTAAGGATAGTCGAACAGGTTTCTTTAAGTACTTACTGACTCCTATCGCCCTAACCACTTCGTCTGAAATTTCAATACTGTAGCCCGAAGATAAAATAATGGGTAGTTCCGGTCGTATTTTCAGAAGTTTTATTGCCAACTGCTTGCCTGTCATCTTTGGCATTTCCATATCGGATAACACCAGATCGAACTCTTGTGTATCGTGACTAAATCGCTCAAATGCAGACAAGCCATCATGGCAAATTTCAACGCTATAACCCATGCCTTCAAGAAAGTCCTGATAAAGCATTGAGATTTGCTCCTGATCCTCCACTACAAGAATCCTTCCCTTTCCCCTTGCTTTTTCTTGTGGAGGGCTACGCTCAAAGTTTTGCTGCTCGGTTGAAAGCGCCGTACTTTCCAATGCAAAATAAACATCAAATATTGTCCCCCTACCGACTTCGGAGTCTACGGTGATTATTCCCTTATGACTTTCAATAATGGCATGTACAACGGACAGCCCCAGCCCTGTTCCCTTACCAGGCTCTTTGGTTGTAAAAAATGGGTCAAAGATTTGACTGATATGCTCACTTGGTATACCGCAGCCAGTATCCTCAACAGTTAATTGCAGAAGAGACTCTGCTTTTGAGAGTATTGACTCTACTGGAATAGACAAAGCAGCGTCCTGAGACGAAATTCTCTTCCCGACAATATTAATTCGTCCACCGTTCTCACCTAAAGCATAAACGCCATTATTTATAAGATTCACAACCACTTGATGAAGTTGCGTTACGTTGGTTCGTATGAGGCCGCAATCACCTTCAATATTAACATTTATGTCAATATTTGCAGGCGTTGTTGCCCGCATAATTTTAAGCGTCTGTTTGAGGATGGGTACGGGATCTATCAGTTGACGATCCACAGCTTCTTTTCTAGAAAAAAGAAGTATTTGATGAACGAGGTCAATCGCCTTTTCCCCAGCTTCGTAAACCTGGTTCAGGTTTTGCTTTAAAGTGTTGTCGCCCTCTAAATCCGCTAAACCCTCCAAATAATTCATATCCTCTAGATCCATTAAAGACATTTCAATATATCCTTGAATGGTTGAAAGGATGTTGTTGAATTCGTGGGCAATTCCTCCCGCCATTGTTCCTAATGACTCCATTTTTTGGGATTGAAGTAATTGCTCCTCCAATTGCTTACGCTCCGTAATGTCGATTCCAATTCCAATATGCATTCCATTCGGTAATGAAAAGTCCGCCCACTCCTGAACTCGTCGAGTACCGTCTTTTGAAAACGGATAAGACAGCACAAAAACCCCCTCCCCAGAAGAGATACGATTAGTAACTTTTATTCGCTCAGATGTATCTGGGTAGCATTTTTCTAGCAAGTCACCTTGGGCTACCTCTTCAAACGTATAGCCTAACTGCTTGGTGAGTTCTTTATTCCAAATCGAGCACTCCCCATTTTCATTGAAGGAATTAATCATCACAGGTAAGTGCTCTACAATCGCAATAAAAGTTTTGTTGCTTTTTTCTAGAGCTTGTTCTGCCTCCTTGCGCTCTAAATTTTCTTTTTTAAGCTCCTTGTTTGCTTGTTTAAGCTCGTTCTGGAGTTGTAGTTGTTGGGTGTTGTGCAGCAGCAACTCTACAGACATCCCTTCCATGCTTCTCGCTAAACCTCCCAGTTCGTCTTTGGAGTCAATCGCTATCGTCCCCAATGGCTCATTATTTGCAATCTTCGATGCCGATTCTTTTAGAGCCAATACTGGCTGTACAAGAATTTTTTTAGAAATAAGTGCTACCGAAAATACGGCCCCCAAAGTGCATATTGCTATCGTAATTAGTGTTCCCCAAAGTATTTTATTAATAGATTGGTTTGCTACTGTGTCTTCAACAAGATAAAAAACCTTCCAGCCCCACGGTTCAAAATAGCTAGCCACATAAAAATCATGATACACCTCATCTATGAAGTACCCCGTTAGAGGATCTTTTCCAGCTTTATTGACACGATTTGAGAGGCCTTTCCAGTGGGCATTCACCAGTGTTGAATCATTGCTTTGCGTAGATAAAATCATCTGATCCATTTCATCAAAGACAAAAAATTGCCCCGCTTGACTTTTGGATCGCTTAGTAATGGAGAGAAGAGCTTCTTTTTGATAGTCTTGGACAAAAAAATCAACCGAATCCATTTTCGATCGTCTCAGCAGATCTGTCCGACGCCCTAGGTCATTCTTAAGTGTTTCTTTAAGAATAAGGCTCATGTACTGGTAGGTGTACTGGTAAACGCTACTCCTGGCTTCAAAATAGGACCACCCGCCTAAGCCTGTAATTGCTAACAAAACAATAGGAAGGATCGTTAAAATTATTTTTGTTTGGAATTTCATAAAAACCTCCTAACGATAAATTTCTCCTGTCGCCATTTCCAGTATATCGGAAGGAGCCGATATTTTCATACGTAAAGCGCTTATCATATTGACTGCGAACTCGAATTGATCAGGCTGTGATGCGGCAATATCGCTCGGAGACATGCCATTTAATATGGAATTCGCCATAAGCGCGGCATCTTCACTTTGAGATACGAAATAAATTCAAGGTCCTGACGTTTTTCCGTGGCTTGTTTAAGCTGTTGAAGACCCCCTCGGACGAAGGGTAAGTCGTGCTAATATACCCGAAGCGAATTGGGCGATGAGAAGTCGAATTTTTGACGGTTCTTAGTACCAACACTGTTCATGAAGGTATAGTAAGTTTGAGTTAAAATTATAAGGCCTTTGGCTGGAGTACATCTACTTCAGAATTTTTTGCCTTGATGTGTACTTTATGTCTTTAAAGTGTGAGCGATATTTCGATTATCCACGTACGAGGTCTGGCATAAACAGATTGAAAACCCTCAAGGTCAAAGCTATCTTCACGAATACCGGTGCGAATCGCTTCGTTAGTCATGTTGTATACACCAAGGGTGGCGGATATTTCTTCCGTGGGGGTTGCCCAGGACATAACAAAATCCAAGGTATAATACGCAGGCTGCTTGGCCAAGCTGTTTACTTCAAAATCTAACCCTGTAGATGATTGCCTAAACGCAGTA
Source organism: Alteromonadaceae bacterium (assembly GCA_002746115.1). Classification (GTDB taxonomy): domain Bacteria; phylum Pseudomonadota; class Gammaproteobacteria; order Pseudomonadales; family Cellvibrionaceae. The sequence continues at coordinate 9,860 of NVXL01000065.1, read as the reverse complement.
GAATCACGATTAAACATGTCGAGATAATACGTATCGATATAAGTAAATTGAAACTCCGGCGTAACACGACCAAACGCGGTATTAAACCTATGCTTGTAATTTAATAACGTGCTGTATTTCGGTGCATTTGGCATGCGATTACCGGCAAGATTCAAATAACCATTAGCGGCCAGCTCAGCTTGATCTGAAACTGGGTTCCAAGGATTGTTTTCAGCACCGAAGATCTCATCTATATCCGCGAACTTGTCGATTCTGGCATCCAAATACCCTGCGCTAAATTGCCAGCTTCCTTGCCATGGGTCTTGGTAGTTAAGGCGTAACTCTAGGCCACTGTGAGTAGCATCGATCGATTGATCAAAAGGCCAAAACAGCATGTCTTTATGCTCGGTATGAAACCAATTAAGTTGATAATCTAGCGTAGTATTCCATACCGAATCGCTAACAAACCATTCTAGGTGCCGACTGCTTTGCCCTGAAATCACTTCGCTATTATGAATTTCTCCCGCACGAAATCCGGTGGCGTAGCGCCATTGCGACACCCAATCTGATTTGCCTGTATATTTTAAAGATATGTCATATACCGGCTGGTGCCAATCGGTATTTTTGGGGGCAGTATGAGCAACTGAACAAGGTAAGCGAGCTTGATCGATTCTGCGGGAAATAGTCGATGGATCGGAAATGCCTGAAATTAACGCGTTGACCTGAATGTCGTCGATATTTTCCGTACAATTAATAAAACTTTTTGATCCAAGCTGACGGTGATTTTCGATGGCTCGAGCCCCGATATCCAAGCGCCAAGCTTGTAGCCAAGAAAGCCGTTCAGAGAGCTTGTCATATTTAGATAAATCGTAATTAAACTGCGCGTAAATATCTCGTTGTTGATTATCGGTATCGGGTTCTAAAACTAAAGTCCCATGATGATACAAAACGAATAAATCATTAGCCTTTATGCTATCAAACTGTTTACGCACTAGCGTTCGATCTTGCGAGAAATGCATGCCAAACAACCAGCCAAAAGCGAGGTTTTGCTTTGCGTTATACAGCTCTAGGTTGTGGCTTTGTTGCTTTTGAATGCTAGCATTATTTGACTCTTTTTGTGCTCGAAGGCGAAAATCATTATTTATGACTAGACGCCCAAGATCACCGTCCCCCACGCTATTACTTGAAAAGTCACTTTTATTAAATCGATAATCAAGTACCGCACTTGAAAGCTTACTGACCCAGTGTACGCCAAACTCGTTTTGACGGGACGCATGGGCGATGTTGGTATCAGCAACAACAGCACGTTTGTAATGGTTAACAATATAAGGATCAAGAAATGCCACGGGATTACTATTGTTGCGGTAGTATTGCCATTGCCAGTCGACTTGGGTGCTGTCACCCGGTTTCCATAGGGCACTTATTCGTACGGCGCTCTTGTCGCTGTTGTCATGTTCACCAAACCCTTGAGACGACGCCGTTAAAAATGCGGTATTTTCAAGCTCTGTGTAAATAGGGTAATTCAAAAACGGCTGATTTGAGTCGTCATCAAGTTGACTGTAATCAGTCTGGTTTTTTGTGTAACCGTCGCGGTGCTCCTCAAGCATGGCAAGGCGCAGCGCGAAGTTGTTCAGTACGGGTAAGTTGATTGCGGCCTTTAAGCGCCGCTGACCGTAATTGCCAAGGCTAATATCCACCGTGCCGTCTCGGTGGGCTAAGCGGGGGAGCTTGCTATTAATGTAAACTGCGCCTGCAGCACCACTGCGGCCAGGCTCGGTTATCTGCGGACCTGCGAGCACTTCTACATCAGCCACATCGAACATCACCATGTTGATGGACTCAGGGATACCAACATAACGGCCGTTAAGGTGTACTGGTACGGAGGCGGTACTTTGTACGCGCCCCCCAAAACTACCTAGCCCACGCAGGGTTATATTTAGCTGGTTATCGCCATGCGGCGCGGCGCTAAAATTTGGAGTTTTGGTGGATAACAATGTGAGGGCATCCACATTGTGACGAATTAAAAAATCGTTGTTAAAATAGCTGCTAGCACTATGGTTTTTCTGGGGGCGTAAACCCCGCTCCCGCCCTAGTATTAACATCTCTTCAGTGGACGTTTTTTGCGTTAGTATTTTATCTTTATCTTCATAAAAATCTTGATTTGGTGCTGGAAGCATGACAACAAAGCCGCCATCATCTTGAAACTCTACATTAAGTCCGGTACCAATTAATAACTGGGTTAGTGCTTGATGCGCATTGTACTGGCCTTTCACGGCGGTAGAGTAACGATTGGCTAGGCTTTTGGGTTGCCCGACAATAATGCGCTGGTATTTAATTGAAAACAGAATCAATGCCTGCGCCAATGGCTGAGACGGTATGTCAATAGTTATTTTTTGTTCGACGTAGGTATTTTGAATTGGCTGTTCTAGCTCTAATTCTAGTTCTGAGGCCTGTAGAATTTGGTGAAATACGCCAAAAAATAGCAGACCCCATAAGGTAAAAAATCGCGCCAAATTTTGTTTGGCGCGCAATTCCCCCTTCGCTAGCTTACAAGTATTCCCTTCTTGGCCATCACGTACTCTTTGATATCTTAAGTCGTCTCGCATAAATTATCTGTGGCTTTCGGCTGGCGCTTATGTTGGTTGTTTGGATGTTATTAATATGCGCCCATGATCGCCGAAGTAGACTTTTACAGGTAAAATACTTTCGAGAATTAATGCAAGATTCTCTATTTCATCGACGCCAAATGAAGTCGTAATACGTAGGTCGGCTAAATGCGCGTCGGTCAGAGTGATATTGCCCGCATGAAAACGACGGGCGTCACTAATAACGTCAGCCAATGTAGCGTCAAGATACGTGAGCCGCCCGTGACGCCAACTCGCAATACTGGCGCTGTTGATTGCTTCCACCGGGCCTAGGCTCAAGTCGCCGCCCTGCTTCGCTTTTCGGGGGCCAATTGATGCGACCCGCTGCCCCTCGCTTAGGATTCGCATTGTATTGTCTGCCGGCTTTGAGCCCTGCTTTTTGGTGCTTATAGTGCTCACTTTCACACGCCCCTCGACCACTGATACTGTGGTTTTGTGCGCATATTTCTGAACATCAAACTCGGTACCAAGCACCTGAATATGAAGTGCTCCGGCTTGAATATCAAAGGGTAACTTACTTCCGTTGGCGCGATACTGGCTTGCGATGTCGAAATAGGCTTGACCTTTCAGTAACTCAACGTAGCGACCTTCTGCTTTGAGCTGAACCCGAATTTCGCTTTGCGCGCTGAGTGTTATTTGACTGCCGTCGGCTAGAGCCACAGTTTTTATTTGGCCTAACTCGGTGTAGTAGCGCTCACCGGTAGGTATATCAGTTACCGTCATCACCTTGCTTAGCACAAATACAAAGCCGACTAATAAGGAAGCCGTAATTGCCCCACTCATTGGGCTAAATGTGCTTTGCAAGAACGCGGCGAGTGAATGTATCCAAGAGTTTGCTTTGGTTTGCGATGAACAGGTTTGCGATGAATAGGCTTGTGTATCGTAAGCCGGAGCTTTCTCGCTGGCGACACAGCCTTGAAAAGCGCTCTCAGGTAAATCGCCGATCTGATCCCAAAGTAGGTCAAAGCTTTGGTAGGCATTCTGATGTGCTGGCGATGCCTGTAACCATTGTTCAAATTGCGCATGTTCCTTAGGTGTCGGTTCACCTAAAGCTATCAGGCTAAACCACTCACTTGCTTGGGTGTCAATTGTTTTGGTTTCGGATTCCATATCGGCCGGAGGGGAAGATAATGTCATATCAGTCGGCCTCACAAGTGGCGGCGCACGGGCGTGTATTCGCGCCGCCGCTGTGATTATGCTGTGCCAGCATTTGCTTTATATCTAACAATGCACGTGAAATATGCTTGCGGACGGCGGCTTCACTAATGCCTGAGCGCCGTGCAATTTCAACGTTCGATAGGTGTTCAAATCGGCTCAACCTTAAAAATTCTTTACGCTGTTGGGGCATTGAGTTAAGTGCTTGCTGCATCATTTTGAGCTGCTGTTGTCCGCATTGAATACGCGCGGGGTCGTTTAGCTGTTGATCATCAAAGGCTTCGTACTCAACTGAGCCGCCTGTTTGTTGGGAATGGTTTAAGCTATCGCTTCGTAAGTCCTGCTCGTAGGCACGGCTGCGTTTATGATCAATCACGGCGTTGTGGGCAATACGAAATAGGTAGGCTCTCGGGTTACTGACGTGTTCGAGTTGATCGGCACTGGCAAGTTTAATAAAAGTGGTTTGCACGATATCTTCCGACTCGCTATGACTCAGGCCAAACTTTGAGACCACGTAACGCCGCAATTCGCTCTGATGGGAGTCGTATAGGCGGCTAATAAGGGCGTTATGTTTGGGCATACGATCTGGGCATAGCCTTAGTGACTGGATGGGTTGCTTCTAAGACGTAGGTGGTTTTAGGATTCGAACCCCAAAAAGCGATATTTTTATATTATCGAAAGGTGACGCTTCAATACGCTAGCTCAGCACACTAGCTCAATATGCGACCTCAAGGCTGCCCACAAGGTCCCGCATGGCCGCTTCATTTTGTTCGTAGTTTGCTTTGATGGTCCAGCTATGAATTTGATAAATTCGACCAGGGAAGGCATAAAAAGCAATAATGTAATTGAGCTCAAAGCCTTGCATTTTTGCACTAAGGTCGTAACCGAGCCCCTTAACGCCATTGCTTTCTAAGGGTTTGGTGTCGATGACCACGGCCTCCTCTAGAACCTTTTGATACTCAACTATGATTGCCTCAGAGTAGGACTTTAATGTGTGATTATAGTCGTGGAGTGAGATATCGTCCTCGATCAAGATTGCGTAAGTCTCAAGTTCGAGATTTCCAACATTAATTGAAGCCTCTTCATTTTCCGCAGCGCCGACCTTCCAACTAAGCGGTACCTTGATACGTGCTCGGCTGTCTTTGGAATCTATGTATTTTTTAGTCACAGGTGACTGTAGTGCGGTCTTTGAGTCGTGCTCTTTTAGCTGGATAAGTACCGTTGCAGCTTCGGATCGATGCTTGTAATCCTGGTACGCGGGCATGGCAATTGCCGAGACGAGCCCAATTAGGACGGCCATGGGGAGGATTGTAATCGCCAAAATAAACCAAACGTTAATAGCGCCTTGATCGCTATATTTGTTATACCAATGACCTGTGTAAGCATTTATGCTCGCAGGTTCAGGTGTTGATGTTTTTAATGAAGGTTTTGGCGAAGGTTTTGATGAGGACGTGGATGCTGGTGTATCCGTGACCGGTGGCTCAATAAGTTCAAGCTCGCAAGCAATGCCACAGCGTTCGATGGCCGCTTGGTACTTCCCGGCGGTGACTTGATCCACCCCTTTTTTAACAAGGGTACGCTGACGTGCCATTATTGTTTTGACTTGAGGCGCCTTAACTTTGAGTAGAGTTATAAGCCGTTGCTCAACCTCCTCCGGGGTGAGGCCGTCTTTAATGTTATTTAATATGATCACATTAAAATTCGGCATCTTTTTTCTCTTTCCCCTGAGCCGCAAAATTGCGGGATTTTAATTTTCGTTTATAACGTGCCTAAATACCAAGTCAATCAAACTCATGCAACCTTCGTTTAGACTATAGATCAGACCTTCCAAGGTGATCTTATCATTCACGTTGATCACCATATCCATGGCTTCTTGGTGCGGCTTAGGTCTGGCTTGGGCGGTTTGTACGGCGATCGTAACATCCAAAACGATGCTCAATCTACCGATTACGCGAACTTAAGTCAAACCTATGTGGCGCTCAATTCCACATGCTTAACCTGTAAAATATCGGCTTTTGGTGGGCGTGGATACCTAATGTTTTCAAGCATTCTCTTGTGTTGCTAGACGATTTTCGGTCGGGAATTTGATCAAACTGTACTGGTTAATTGCGACGTTAAATACAAGCGGAGAGGTGGTTTTGTTGAACTTATTCGGAATCAAGCATTCTAATTTTTTACACTATTTAACATTTAACTTTGCTATCCTCTCGCCCGGTTTAAACAGCTTACAGTCAGAAAATTAGGCGCTGCATGCCGCACCTAGGTCTTTCGGGTGCGTTATCGCAGGCTTAACTCTAGCCCTTACCGGCTTAGCTGATATCAATGCGCCGAACACTATTTTAACGTTGGATTTTATAACTCTATGACAGCTCAAAAAAAGAATAATACCGCCACATCCCCAAGCGGGTCTAAGTCAATTTTATCGACACTGGCGATGCCGGTTGTCGCTTTAGCCTTATTTTGGGGGTCGGCGAGCCACGCAACTACCGTACAGTTTCAAACTGTCATGGGGGATTTCGAGGTTAACCTATTTGACGAAACAACACCTGAGACCGTCGCTAACTTCCTAAGCTACGTCGCAGATGATGCTTATAACAACTCATTTATCCATCGCGTTATGCCTGGTTTTGTTGCTCAAGGGGGTGGTTTTGTCTGGGTTGATGGTGGTGCATTGGATATTCCGGCGCTCGCTCCCGTTATCAATGAGCCGGTATACTCTAACTTGCGCGGCACCATTGCGATGGCCAAACTAGGCACCGACGCCAATAGCGCAACTAGCCAGTGGTTTTTTAACCTGGACGACAACAGCGGAAACCTAGATAACCAAAACGGCGGGTTTACCGTGTTCGGTCAGGTCGTTGGCGACGGCATGGATATTGTTGATGCAATCGCAGCGCTTCAGATTATTTCAGCACAGAGCGCTGTATTCTCGGACCTCCCTGTTAGGGACTATGATGGCGGCGTTGATATCATTGAGGACAATCTTGCGATTGTCTCAAGTATCCAAGTGTTAGACGCAGCTGTTGATACCGCTGCGGATTTAAGCCCGGTTCTAAATACATCGTCGCCTGCCACTCCGACGCCAACGCCTACACCTGCGCCAAGCAATTCATCCGGAGGTGGCGGTGGCGGTAGCGCTGGCCTGTTATTTATTGCTCTGATGAGTTTATTTGCGTTTGCTCCATTACGCCGTAAACTTTTGGGTTAAGCCCTCGTTCAATGTTACCCGGTTTGTGACACGCTATTAAAACATAGGGTGTGTACGCAAATCGGGCAGTCAAAAACCCAGACACCTAAGAGTCTGGGAACTTGTTTAACATGCTTTTTAGAGAGAAGTCGTAGTGTTTTAGGCTCGGATTAAAGTGCTTAGAATAGCTTTTGAAGTCGACTTCCTTCCATAAGCTCTGACCAAAGACGCGGAAGTATTTGTCGGCGGATTCCTTGGTGATAGCTGTCATCGGTAAATTGATCACCACGCCAAGCTCGTCGGCGAAGTCAATGCCATGGTGGTAATCGTTAATTAACACTAAACTCCAGCCCCCTTCCATATAATGTCCACCGAAAGTCACGCTTAGCTCGCCAGTACGCACAGCATTAACCCCTGCCGTCGACCAGTCAATACCGCCGATAAAAATATCTTTGCCGGGAACTCGTCCGAACCTCTTCGCACCGGCTATTGCACCCTCTGCTAGAAGATCGCTTGCCGTCCAGATTACTGAAATATCTTGATAATATCTAAGCAACTCAAAGGTCGCGCGTTCGGACTCTTGCCGTGTCCAGCTCGTAAATATTGAACGCCGTAATGAGATATCGTCGGTTTCTGATATACGCGACGCTAAGCCCTTCTCCCTAAGGGGGCCGGAGGTTGAGCGCCGAGATCCGCCAATCGCCAAAAAATTTGTTCGCCCATTTTTTTGCTCCTGACCTATAAGGTAAGACTTGTTATATTTAACCAAATAGTCCGCTAAACGGTAACCGCTATCACGGTCGTCGGGAAACATGTGAGCGATCCAATGCTTCATCTGCTCACGTGGCAGACCAAACTTTTCTTTATTCTGAGTATCCACAGCGGTATTAATCATAAAGGCTTTGATGCCCAGCTCCTCTGTGAGTTTGAGGATTTTTGCGCCGGTGTGATTTTGGTAATGAAAGACCAAATAATCTGGTTTTTTTTTGGCATATCGCAGATCTTCAACCGCACGAATGGAGTGAAAGCGACTGTCAACGATCGAAATATTCAGATCAATCTCAAGATCTTTTGCAACATCCCGCATAAAACGCTGTAGTTCATGCCAAAACCCTACATCGTCCGGGGCTAAAAACAGCACTTTGATTCGGTCGCTTTTAGAGACAGCATTAACCGTACTTGTTGTAAGTGCAAAGCACGCGAGAGCTATGCCAAATACCATAGCTCGGGACACTGATGTGAATTTAGTGAATATATTATCCAAACCTTGCCGCCAATAATTAACTGTTAAGCAATAAGTGTAGCGAATCTATTCCTCGGTTACTGTCGATAGTGATTACAGGTGCGTGTTTTGACACTAAATATTAAAGCACCGAGCTCAACTTGCCGTAGAAGGTCTATTTAAACGACGCACTTAGAACAAGTTTAGAGCAAGCTTAAAGCAAACACAGGATAAACATCGTATGTAAGCGTTATCTAACAATAATAAATACGGATAAGAACGCTATACTTAAGTACTGACCGACTAAATAAAATAAAGTCACGTTAAAGACAATGTTTTTATAAAAGCCCTGCCATCCATCCAATTATTCGATTTTTAGAGGAAACTCATGCACAAACTGCTCACTTTTATCTGCTGCGTTATGCTCACATCTACCGTATTCGCAGGCCCCGTTTCTGTGCACGGAGACTTACAGCTGCTAGACAAGGGCGGCGAATATGGCGTCACGCTCTGTGATCAACACGGTAAGCCTATCCAGTTAAGGGGGTTTAGCCAGCTGGACATTGCGCAACCCGACACAGAATGGGTGCCAGGGAAAACCATCCCTAATATCGTCGCATTATCAGGTTCAAACGCTGTACGGATAGCGATGTACACCTCGACTGGGGGTAAAGGGTATATGGATCAAAATGCCGCGGGTAAAACCGCCTACCGCAACAAAGTTAAAGTGCTCATTGCCGATGCAATAGCCGCAGACATATACGTATTAGTGGATTGGCACATTCTTAACGATAAAGCGCCGTGGTCAGAAGAGTACCGCCGTGAAGCACGCATATTCTTTGAAGACATTGCGCAAACGTATGGAGACAAAGACAACCTCCTCTTTGAGCTGGCGAACGAGCCTTTACAAGTTTCCTTTAAATATACAATAAAACCCTTTGCAGAGCATGTATTGGCAGGCATCAGAAAGCACTCCGATAACATCGCAACCGTTGGCACCCCGAACTGGAGCCAGCACGTGGATACCGTAGTCGGCAATCAACTATCCGAAAACCTTGGGCGTGGCGTTATGTATAACATCCACTTTTATGCAGGGACTCATGGCCGGGACTTACGTGAGCGCGCCAACAAAGCCCGCGCGAAAGGTGTGCCTTTAATCATTTCGGAGTTTGGTACCGTTGATGCTAGCGGTGACGGCAGACCCGACCTAAAATCCTCAAGAGTTTGGATTAATTGGGCTCGTATTCACAACTATAGCTGGTTCAATTGGTCACTTAGCATTCGTAAAGAAACCTCTGCGGCCATCGCCAATGGCGACTTAGCTGGGCCCTGGAAAAAATCAGACTTTAGCCGATCCGGTAAGTGGATACTCAAACGTTTGTCTGAAAAATAGGCACGCTGAGCCATGAGGACAGCGGTTCAAGGCCATTATGCGTCGATAGTAATATCGGCCTTAATGGCTTATTCGTTATCCCTAGCGGTATTTGCTGATGCTCCTGATGGCATTGATAGTTATGGTATTGGCTACACCTATGAGCAGCCAGAAGATCTGCTGTTGATCAAACGTCTGCGTCACGCAGGTGTTTCTCTGCAGCGACAGGAAACAAATGACGGAATGAAAAAGGAATGGGTCAATAGTCTCATCGCCGGGTTTGAAATGAATCTTAACACT